>NZ_JADPKU010000079.1:0-18602 GCF_023074095.1 Bradyrhizobium sp. 137 | reverse complement strand
GTTTGCGTTTACGAGGTCCAAACGGCGCGCGTGACGAGTTCATCCTCGCAGCCACCGCCCAAAACCTTCGAAAGATGGCCAAGCTGATCCCGATGCCCAAGCCGAGGCTCGCATAGAGGCGGTTGAGCAGTTCGGCCAAGCCGCGACGGAGCTATTACAACTAATACTGCCGGCCTTTTTCAACAGAATCGGCCAGTGTCAGAAACGAGAACAAGGGGCCCGCCAGCGTGAACCGGCGGGCTGATTGCAACGGCCTTAATGGGGATCTTTGTCTTCTCGATTGAGGAGCTCCAGTCGTCGTTCTAGCTCTTGCATCTTCGTCGCAAGCCTCGCCGCCAGAACGTCATTGACCACCGTGTGCAGTTGCCACACCTCTTCGAGAGACATACTCTCAAACGGCTTCCGCTCCATGAATCACCCGACCCACGCGTTTCCATAGCTTGGGCTTAGAAGCGGGAGCCTGGCAATTCCTTGTAGGTGAGCGGGAAGGTTATCTACAGGTGCGGCGTCGGGCCACCTTCTTGAAAGCCGACCGGCTCGCCCTCAACCGAAAGTGCCGCAACTCAGCGTGCGCCAGTCGATTCCGCAGGTTGGCCAATTCGGCCATCTGACCTTCGAGAAATGCAAATCGCTTCTGCAGTGAAATGGCGCGATGGAAAACAACTTGATCAAAGGTACTCATCATTATCCCTCAACCCAACAAAATAATTTAATAAATACGCGAGATATCGTGACAGAATTATCACTGCGCTTAATGTTCACTAGTGTGCACAACTCAAAAAAATGCCGGCGTGAACCGGCGGGCTCCCGTCGCAAATCCCGCCTATCAACACGCGGCGGTGTCGATCTCCGCTCTGCGGGCGGTTTGGGCGATGTGCTCACCATCCCTCACGAACGTGGGCCTCCAGTGCATGCAGAACCGGCTCGCGTTCTCGGCGCCCATGGAGAAAAGCCCGGGCCGTTAGTTGGCAATCTTGTCCCTGCCGGTCCCCAGGGCCGGAGGCCAGTGTCAGGGGGCTTTGAACCTGGATCGACTCCGGAGATTCCTCAGATATCGAGTAACGGACCCTCCCGAAGTTCATCCGGCTCTTTCTGCTAAAAACCCGAAAAGGATGGGGCGGCCGCCAGTAGACAGCGAGGCGGTGAACGTCCGCATCACGGCTGACGCGCTGAAAATACCAGATGATTGGCGTTGCCAGCAGGAAGACCTTCCCGGCGCCGACCCGAAGCCATCCGCCGCCTCGTCGAGATCGGGCTGAACGGCGGAAGAGAAATAAGCTTAAGCTGAGCCCCTAGCCGCGCGCCACAGGCAGAGCGATCGAGCCGTCATAAGGCTGTGGCATAGACGTTGCATCATAACTGCCA
This sequence comes from Bradyrhizobium sp. 137, assembly GCF_023074095.1. Classification (NCBI taxonomy): domain Bacteria; kingdom Pseudomonadati; phylum Pseudomonadota; class Alphaproteobacteria; order Hyphomicrobiales; family Nitrobacteraceae; genus Bradyrhizobium; species Bradyrhizobium sp. 137. Next base: position 17,237 of record NZ_JADPKU010000079.1, on the reverse strand, counting down.
ACTGAGATTTCAGTGCTCAGGTTGAAAATGGGCGCTCCCGAGACGCATATTTCGGGGTGGACTTTTTTTAATGTATTGGGACTTGGCTCATGCCTTACGACGCAGCCACCGTACAGATGCTTCGCGACGTTCTCGACGAAGTTCTCTCCAGCCCGTCGTTCACCCTTCAGCGGCAGCGATCCGCCATAGAGGTCGCCGAGCGCGTGCTTAAGCTCGCTGCCCAGGGGGAGCGTCAACCCGAGAACATCAAGCGACACTTGCGAAACGAGTTCTTTGCGTCGGATATCTCGCGGCATTGAAAGGGCTTAAGCTAACTTTGAGAGTATTGAGCCACCTCAATGCTCCAAAATAGACCTCCTCGCCTTAAAACCGATGAACGAAGATCATCCGGCGAGCCTACGGCTACTTTGACGTTGATCATGAGCAAAAAACCACCCAGCGCGCCACCAAGGCGGTTTGACCTGCCACCGAACTTTCATCCGGCCGCGGTTAGAGCCTCGGGGTTTTGTACGCCAAGTGGCGCGGTTGGAGCAACGGACGATCGGCGGAGCTGGTCGGGGTTGCGTAGCCGATCGTCCGTTGCGGTGAGGTGGGCGGCATAAGCCGCGGGGGTCATGTATTTCAGCGACGAGTGAGGCCGCTGAAGATTGTAGTCGGCAAGCCAATTGGCGATCTTCGCGGGCGTCGTCGAGATCGAAGAAGAGAGTCTCGTTGAGCAGCTCGTCACGCATCCGGCCGTTGAAACTCTCGACGAAGCCGTTCTGCATCGGCTTTCCCGGTGCAATGAAGTGCCAGTCGATGGCTGCGTCCCTGCACCAGGCGAGCATGGCATTGCAGGTGAACTCGGTGCCGTGGTCGGACACGATCATTCCTGGCTTGCCGCGTCGTTCGACGACGGCCGTCAGTTCGCGAGCGACGCGTCGTCCTGAGATCGATGTATCCGGAATGGCGCCCAAACATTCCTTGGTGACGTCGTCGACGATGTTGAGAATGCGGAAGCGCCGACCGTTGGCGAATTGGTCGTGGACGAAATCCAGCGACCAGCGCGCGTTGGGCATCGCCTCGACTAGGATCGGGGCACGGGTCCCCACGGCCTTGCGGCGAGCCCGCCGCTTGCGGACGGTGAGCCCTTCTTCCCGATAAAGCCGGTAGATCCGGTTGATCCCCGATGGCTCACCCTCCCGCCGCAGCAGCGCGAACAGCCGGCGGTAGCCGAAACGCCGCCGCTCGTTGGCAAGGTCACGCAGCCGGCCACGGAGAGTCGCGTCCGGAGGACGGCTGGAGCGATAGCGGATCATCTTCCGATCCGCTCCGACAATCGAACAGGCCCGCCGCTCCGACAGGCTCATGACGGCCTGCAGATGCGCGACCGCAGCGCGCTTGGCGGCGGGCCCTACCATTTTTTTGAAAGAAGCTCGCGAAGGGCGGCGGCGTCGAGCATCTGCTCGGCCAGAAGCTTCTTCAGCTTCGCGTTCTCGTCCTCCAGCGCCCTCAGCCGCTTCGCCTCTGAAACGTCCATGCCGCCGAATTTGGCCTTCCAATTGTAGATCGTTGCTTCCGAGACCCCGTGCTTGCGAGCCAGGTCGGCCGTCTTTGCCCCAGCCTCATGCTCCTTCAACACTGCGATAATCTGTTCTTCCGTGAACCTTGCTCGCTTCATCTGTCCGTCCTTCTTCGGCCGGACTCTAACTCCATCTGGAGGAAATACGCAGGGGCAGGTCAGGTTTGAAAGCCCCCCGCAGGTCCAAGCCGCCACACCAAGCAGCAGCTACATAGTCGATCGGTATTGAACTACGTCCAGCCCCTCACGGGGTTCTGTCCGCTTCTTATCAGGGGCGTCGAAGGATCTGGACAAGCCGAGTGAGGCTACAGCCTGCTACTCCGCCGCCGAACTTTTCCAAGACGTCGGCAAGGTGGCCATGCCGATCGGGGGTTAGGTGTTGCGCAAGTTCGAGCGAAACGGCGACAGTTAAGACGAAGATCATGATCCCCGTAAAGTGTCGAGGGTAAGCGCTCATAAAGAGTGTGCCTAACACGCTGTAGGCCACAAACCGTTCTGGCCCCGCATGGCCAGTCTCTGGTCGGAGACCGATAGGCGACAAGCTCATAGAAATGATCGCGATGAGTGCAGTCCAAGCCGCCACGAGCAGCAAATTGCGTATCATAGCAGCTACATAGTCCATCGGCATGAGCTCAGAGCCGGCGGGAAAGTTTGGACTGTAGATTACGATCGGCTCATCGACCGGGCCGGGCGGATCATAGCACGAGGGCACGCCAGCCCTCGCGGAAGACCTAACCAATCCGCAGATTGCCGGCTGACTGCTTGCCGCGATCAGTGACAATCTCGTAGCTGACCTTCGCGCCCTCGGCCAAGCTAGTGAAGCCAGCTTTCTCGACGGCAGAGATGTGCACGAATACGTCCTTACCGCCGTCGTCCGGCGCGATGAATCCATAGCCCTTGGTCGGGTTAAACCACTTAACAGTACCGATCGCCACGCTCGCATCTCCACAAATGAACGGGGGCAATTTGGCAGAATTTGCGGAAAAAGAAAGCCCGCCGGCGAGCGGCTCTAGTGCTGGGTTGCCGGTTGGGCTTCCTATACGATTGAGGCCATTGGCGGTTTTCCAGATCGGCGCTACAAGGAAAGCCTTATTTAAGCCGTTGTCGTTGATAGTGGCGGCCCTAAGCAATATTTTACTTCGGGAGTAATGTTGTGGATTTGGACCTCCGACACGCGCTCGAAGACTTGATGGGCGACATTCAAAAACGCCAGCGGCACATTGAAGACCAAATGTTTCTGATCAGCGTTCTGGACCGTGACGGTCATAACACCGTTGAGCAGCAAGCTGCGCTAAAGTTCGAACGCAAGCAGCTCGCCGTGCAAATGGAATGGCAGACAAAGCTCCTTCAGAAGGCCTCCCGCCGGTGATCGCCCGTCGTTCTCTGCTGCGGAATGAGGAAAACCCGCCAGCCGATGCCAACGGCTTCCCGCCGCCAACGCGTGCTAAGCGAACGATCTGCGGAACGATTCCGCCTCGTCTCCGCCACGAGATCGACCAACACCGGCGAGCCAAAGGCTTGGCGCCAATCCTTCTCCTCATCCCGGTTGCGCCGATTAGAATGCTACCGCAGACGCACTGGCCCACATCTCGTCAATTAACCCGCCCATCCGCTCATCGCTTGAGACCCGACTCAAGGCAAAAACAATGAGTGCCGTATTCGAGCTGCTTTCTAGACTGCAGCTGCCACACTGGCTGATCGTCGCGGGAAGCATCTTGATTATCACGAGCGCGCTCGGTCTCCTCATAGCCCGTCGGAAATCATGAAACACGAAGTCCCGCTCGAGCAAGAAGTCGCGGTCAAACAGCTGCGGCGCGCAGCCAAACGTAGCCGCCCGAGCCAATCGACCTCAGTAGTACTTCATGGGCGGGAGACAGACGCAAATCGCGAGTTTGCACCAGATCGCGGCTCTGACGGTGTCGTATGGTTTCTTATTGCCCTCAGCATGTTCATTGTCGCCCATGCAATCTGCGTCAGGATTGGCGCCATCTGAAGCGCCCCTGAAACAGGCTGCCCGGATCTCACGGCAGCAAAGGTGGTTCAGCCGCAGAGAAGGGGTGCGCAAGGTTGCTCCTTTGGGAGGCGCCCTCTTCAGCAGCCGGCGAGATTGTTTGGACCAAAACGGCGCCACTCCCATGAAGGTGCGGCTCCTTTCGCGACCAAGCCACACATCTGCGTTTCGTTCCTAGGCGTTTGTGGAGCCGTTTCCGTCGGCCGACGTCGAGTAAGGGCCAAGTCGGTCGGATCAGTTCTGGAGGGATACGCCCTACACTTTTGGGGGGCGGGCTCCCCAGCAGGGGGTGATGGCCGGCAACCGAACTATAGGCGAGACCAGACGTTATCGACAAATGTCAGACGCTTTCGATTACTTTTGGGCTTACGCTGTCCGAGCTCTTTGCAAGGCGAGATCAATGCCGAGGGGGAGGACGAAGCATCTGCAGCTGGTGGTCGGCCGGATCTACAACCTCCTCAAGAAGGAAGCGGCCTACGGTCCAAATATCCAGCACCTTGAGGACTTCCGCACAGCTCAGAAGCTCGAGAGCTCTCTCGATGGGCGGCCAAGTGACAGGCCAAGCGGTCGCCTTGCTCCCGCGACGCCGCAAGCCATGGAGCGGGAGGCTCGTTGAATGCCTTCGCTCGACGCTCGCGGTGTGGCAGGTCTCCTGCGAGAGTACGCGCAGCGCACCGCACTGCGAGGCGGCAATCCCTATCGGTCGAAGGCCTATTCGAGAGCCGCCGACAGCCTGGCGGCTCTTGCCGTCCCTCTCGACGTGCTCGTCGCCGAAGACCGATTGACGGAGATCCCCGGGGTCGGTGATGCGATCGCCGACATCGTCACCAAGCTCCACAAGACGGGCAGCCATCCGAGCCTCGAAAAGCTGCGGAAGGAGATACCCGCTGGTGTGCTCGAGATGCTCGCTGTGCCCGGCCTTCGTCCGGAGAAGGTGCTGCGGCTCTACCAAGATCTTGGCATCGCGTCCCTCGCCGAACTGGAGGCGGCCGCCAAGGACGACAGCATCAAGAAGGCGAAAGGACTCGGCGCCGCACTGCAGACCAAGATCCTGCAGAACCTAGCTATCGCCAAAAGCGGAGAAGGCCGCCTGCATTTGCACCGTGCCGCCGCCCTGCTCGCGCACGCGAAGGAATCCATCCGGAAGGCCCGGCCCGAGTTCAAGCGCGTGACGATCGCTGGCGATTTCCGTCGCGGCTGCGAGCTCGTCGGCGACCTCGCGATCGTTGCGGAGGCTGCCAAGTCGGACAAGACGTGGATGCCGTCAGCCGAAGGATTGCAAGTCCGCGTTTCCGACCGCAAGCACTTCGGCGCCGCCCTTCTGTTCGCGACCGGCTCCGCGGCTCACGTCGAACGGCTTAAGGCGCTTGCCGCGGAGAAGGGGCTCCGTTTGGAAGCCGACGGCTTGCACAAGGGTCGCACCCTGATCGCCGGCGACGAAGCCGATATCTATCGAGCCCTGGGCCTCCCCTTCATCGATCCCGAGCTCCGAGAGGGGCGCGGCGAGGTCGAGCTTGCCCTGAAGGGCCAGCTGCCGAAGCTCGTCACCGATCAGGACCTTCGTGGAATCCTTCACTGCCACACCGACGCCTCAGACGGGACCGAGACCCTGGAGACGATGGCCAAGGCCACGCGCCAGCGCGGCTTTGAGTATTTCGGAGTCGCGGACCATTCCAAGTCCGCGCACTATGCCGGCGGCCTCTCGGTGGAAGAGATCGCGCAGCAGCACCGGGAAACCGGCCGCTTTAACAAGCGCTGCGGGAAGGATTTTCGGATCCTCAAGGGCATCGAGTCCGACATTCTGGCCGACGGCTCGCTGGACTATCCGGACGACGTGCTGGAGCGCTTCGACTTCGTGGTTGCGAGCATCCACGGCCGCTTCAAACTTGACCGCAAGGCGCAGACGCAGCGCCTCCTGCGGGCCATCTCGCATCCTCATACCACCATCGTCGGTCACATGACCGGCAGGCAGCTGCAGCGGCGGCCAGGCTACGAAATCGACATCGAGAAGGTTCTTCGGGCATGCGCGAAGGATGACGTCGTCGTCGAGATCAACGCACACCCGTGGCGGCTCGACCTGGATTGGCGTTGGCACCAGGCCGCCCTCGAGTTTGGCTGCATGCTGAGCATCAATCCGGACGCCCATTCCATACCCGAGCTCGACCACATGCACTGGGGCGTGCTGATGGCCCGCAAGGGCGGTGTCCCTCCCGAACGGGTCCTGAACGCGATGACGCTTCCGGAGATCACGCGCTACCTCCGCCAGAGGCGGCGCTCGCTCGCCCGGGCCGCCTGATGCCGCAGGGACACGATCTCTCGCTCGAGGGAAGGGTAGTGGCTGTCGCCGCCGACCGCGGGCACCACTTCAGCAAACCGACCCGGGACTGCATTGCGTTGGTGGAAGGCCATGGCTTGGAAGGAGACGCCCACGCCGGCGCGTTCGTCCGGCACCGCTTTCTCGCCCGCCGACGACCCCGCCTGCCCAATCTCAGGCAGGTCCACCTGATCCCCTCCGAGCTGTTCGCGTACCTCGGCAAAGCTGGCTTCTCAATCGCAGCGGGAGACCTCGGCGAGAACGTCACCACTGCCGGCCTGGATCTGGAGCGGATGCCGCTCGGCACCCTCATCGAACTGGGGCCCACGGCCATCGTCGAGCTGACCGGTCTCCGGACGCCTTGTGTCCTCATCGACCGCTTCCAAGCGGGCCTTAAACGGCACGTGCTCTCGTCGGCGGAAACGGGCCCTCCATTTAAATCAGGGGTGCTGGGCGTGGTTCGAGCCGGCGGACTGGTCGCGGCGGGCGATGCCGCGCGGGTTCGCCTTCCGTCCTCTTCGCTTCGGGCCTTGCCCGCTCTGTAGAAGGACCCGGCCATGGCCCGAAAATCGACCCTGCCTCATCGCCTGCAGCCCATGCTGGCCACGCTGACCGATTCACCGTTCGACGATCCCAATTGGGTCTTCGAGGACAAATTCGATGGTTTCCGCATGCGCGGAAATCCGGCGTGGTCGGGTCGCGCTCTACAGCCGCAACGGGAAGATCATCAGCCGCTCCTACGTGGAGGTCGCGAAAGCGCTAGAGGACGTGAAGGGGGACGCCGTGATCGATGGCGAGCTCGTCGCGATCGGGAAGGACGGTGCATCCCATTTCCAGTTGCTCCAGAACGCCCTGCGCCATGAGGCCAAGCTTCTGTACTGCGCGTTCGACCTCATGTTCGCGGACGGCGAGGACCTGCGCGCGCTGCCGCTCCTCGAGCGCAAGAAGCGGCTAAAGCCCATTCTGCCCCGCCACAAGCTGATCGCGTTCAGCAATCACCGCAAAGGGAGCGGCACAAAGTTCTTTGCAGAAGCCGAGCAGAGGCATCTGGAGGGCATCATGGCCAAGCGCGCCGACAGCCCATACGCGTCCGGACGCCGGACCGCCGATTGGCTGAAGGTGAAGACCGCGCAGCGGCAGGAGGTCGTGATCGCCGGCTTCACGGCGCCGAGTCGAACCCGGCCCTTCTTCGGCGCCCTCGTGCTGGCGGTACGCGAAGATGAGGCATGGCGGTACATCGGCCACGTCGGCACCGGCTTCAGCCACCAGGTTCTTGAAGAGCTTCACGGCAAGCTCATGAGGCTCAAAACGGCGAAGTCGCCCTTTCCTGCGAAGGTGAAGGATGAGCGGGTCACCACCTGGGTGCGTCCTTCGCTGGTCGCGGAAGTAAAGTTCGCGGAGTGGACCAGCAAGGGCGAGCTGCGCCAGCCGGTCTATCTCGGCCTTCGGTCCGACAAGAACGCCAAGGACGTCGTTCGCGAAAAGAAGTGGTCGCGAACCTAACGCCGCCGAGACGAAGGTGCGCCCTGTTCAACCGGCGTCGCGCTCGGATGCCGAAGGCCACGGCGGCAGCGGCGGCAACCCGAGAGCCTTGCGTACAGGTCCGAACGACCTCCGGTGAGCTGCGCATGCGCCAAGCCTGGCGAGCGCCTCATAATGAGCCGGCACCGGGTAACCCTTGTGATCCGCGAATCCGTAGCCGGGGTGACGCACGTCGAGCGTCCGCATGACACTGTCGCGCTCGACTTTCGCGAGGATGGAGGCGGCGGCGATGCTGGCGGACTTGGCGTCGCCCCTAATGATGGCCTGCTGAGGGATGTCGATTTGCTTCAACCGCTTCGCATCGATAAGCAAGTGCTGCGGCGTCAACCCTAGCCCCCGGACGGCACGCTGCATAGCCTGGATACCTGCCCAATAGATATTGATCGCGTCGATCTCCTCGACCTCGACGAACGCCACACACCAACACTCTGCCTTTTCCTTGATCTCTTTCGCGAGTTCTTCGCGTGCCGCGGCGTCAAGTTTTTTCGAGTCGTCGATTCCGACTATCCGCGTGCCGGGCTTCAGGATCACGGCGCCAGCGGAGACGGGCCCGGCGAGAGGGCTCATTCCGGCCTCGTCCACGCCTGCCACGGCAGGTTGGCCACGTTCCCAAAGAGAGGTCTCGAAGCGGAGCATCTTGCGGAGCCGCTGCCCTTCGGACCTGTTTTCGAAGCGCCGTTTATCGATTGAAGCCAGGATGGCGCGAGCTCCCGCGCGGGTGTCGGCCCGCAAGATCTGCTCGACGCTGGCCTCGAGCGGTCTTTTCTCGACGACATAGCGCTGACGCAATACATCGAGTGAATACTGGAACATCGCGGCCTTCGTGAAGACTGACTGTAGAGTAGCGTGTCGATGAACTTTGTGGCGATTGTCTGAAGCTAAGCTATACCGCCATCATCGCCTGCGCAGTGCCCTGTCGAAAGGAACCGCCGGTTCAGCTGAGGTCCCAACATTCAGCGCGGCGCCTGAATCCGCACCTCGCGTCTGGCGGCTCAGAGCGGAACCAACCTGTGTCTTCATCCCTTTAGAAAGAGCGGAGCCTCGCTCCCAGGGTGCTTCCGAGGGACAGGCCAATGCTCCGACAGACCGGCAACGAAGAACAGGTTCTGGACCGCACCGCCGAAGTGGCGGCCACCATCGCGGAAGAAGGGCTTCGGTACGTCAGCGACTCCACGCCGGGATACACGCGCAAGCGGACCGGGACCACGTTCAGCTACTACGACAAGGACGGCAAGCGCATCACCGACGCCGCCGTCATCCGGCGCATCAGGTCAATCGGAATCCCGCCGGCCTACGAATCCGTGTGGATCTGCCCCTCGGCCAACGGCCACATCCAGGCGACCGGGCTCGATGCGCGGGGCCGCAAGCAGTACCGCTACCATCCGAAATGGCGCGAGCTCCGGGACCAGAACAAGTACGAGCACATCATCCAGTTCGCGGCCGCGCTGCCCGCCCTGCGGGAGCGGGTCGCCGCCGACATGAAGCGGGACGGAGTGCCCCGCAAGAAGGTGCTGGCCACGATCGTCAGTCTTCTTGAGAAGACGTTGATCCGGGTCGGGAACGCCGAGTATGCCGAGAAAAACAAGTCCTACGGGCTCACTACCATGCGCCGCAAACACGTCACGGTTGGGCGCGGCATCCTTCGGTTCGACTTCACCGGCAAGTCGGGCAAGCAATGGAAGCTTCGCGTCGAGGACAAGCGGATAACCGCGATCGTGAAGCGCTGCGCGGAGATCCCGGGACACGAACTCTTCAAGTACCTGGACGACGACGGACAGCCCCGCACGGTCGATTCCGGCGACGTCAACGCCTACATCAAGGACATTACGGGCGAGGACTTCAGCGCGAAGGATTTCCGGACCTGGGCGGGCACGGTTCTGGCGGCGTTGGCTCTGGCCGAATTCAAGAAACACGATAGCCAGGCCGAGGCGAAGCGCAACGTCGTCGCAGCAATCGAAAGCGTCTCGAAGCAGCTCGGCAACACACCGGCAATCTGCCGCAATTGCTACGTGCACCCCGAAATCCTGAACGCCTACGTGTCCGGTGACCTCGTGAAGATGATTGAAGCCAAGATCGCGCAGAAGTTCAAGCGCCAGTACGCCAAGCTCACTTCCGACGAGATCATGGTGCTGGCATTTCTCCGCAAACGTCTCGATTCTATAGAGGCGCCCGCTTAGCCTGGCGTACCAGCCCCGCACGCCTGCGTCCTCGCGCCGACGTTACCTCATGGGGCGTTTGCCCTCGCCCTTTCGCGCGCCACGCGACGACGTTCACGTCGTTCGCGGCGCCGCTTGGCCCGATCGGCGGGCTGTCGCAGCGGAGGAACGGGCGTCGGCGAAGACACGATCGTCTGCTCAACTGAAAGCGCGTGGAAGTTCGCAGCGGAGCGGGCTTCCATGAATTCGAGCACTGTCCGTCCCTTGGACGTGATCTGCCAGCCGCCGCTGATGCGTTCGACCAACGCTTGTGACCAGATGTCGAGATCCGGGACCGTGCCGCGAGCCGCCTGGTCCGGTCCGCCCAGTCGCGTCCGCTGGTCGCCAAAATGGCCATGTCGCACTTGAGGTCCTCCATCACGGCGAAGCCTCCGGATAGCTCACCAGGATCTTGAGGACGGCACCTGGACATTCAGGCCCGCCTCGACCGCTCAGCGCCACATCGTGGGCGCGCGAGAGAGGACGTCGCGGCCAACTTGCCTGTGCTCCTCCGAAGAGACTTCTCCCTTGGTCGCGGCTTCCAGGATCTTCGAAGCCACGTGAGTCCGTGCTCCAATCTCGTAGTGCGAGACGCTTTCGCAGACTCCCTCGAAGACCGCGCGCAAAAGCGCGGTGGTTGCCGAGTCGAACATGAAATGCCCCCTGAAGGGAAAATTCAATCTTAGCCGAATTGCCGACTTGGGATTCATGTATGTTAAGCGCTAGGAAATAGGGAAGCGGCGGCGAGCGTGTGAGATGGAGGATCGTCTCGCGGGCAACTCCAAGGATTGGGGGTTGGCGTGGCACGTCGGCTTCCACACTAGCTGCAGACTTCGCGCTTGTTGCAGTCGACGGGCGCTAGTGACCGTGAGCCGCCATTCACAGGCAGCACGTCACTGCTTAAAACCGACGCGGTTCAGGTCTCCGCAACGTTCGGCGATCAGCCATCCGTCGACGCCTCCCGGCAGCTTGACGTCCGTGATGAGAACGTCGGCGATAAAACGGCCTTTGGAGAGACTCAACGCGCGGAGGGCTGATTTTTCTCAAACTGACACCGTTGAGCATAGGTCTGGAAGATCGCTAGCAATACGTTTGTTGGTTGGAGTTGCTACCAAATCATCTCGACATCGCAGAGCGCGCCATTGATCTCGGTTTATGCGGAGCCCCAATAATCCACGGGTTTGGAACGCCACATCACAATGCCTGTTGACCTGCAGAAATGAAGTCGCACCCCCATTTTCCTGGAGCGTCAGATGAGCAAACGCAAACCGGCGACAGCGCTGAAGCGCGCCCGCAATCCGAAATCGGCCGCGCGGGCTCAACCGAACAAGCAGGCCATTGTTCGAAGCCAGAAAGAGGATTTACTTCGCTCTGTTGCGGCAGTCCCGATTGAGCCGCCTCTTGGGCTTCATGATGATCCTGAAGAGCCTCGGGTGGATGCCTTACCCGATGACCTCAGTCAGAGAATGACGGGTAGCGATCCAATGAAAGGCTTTGCTTTAGCGACGGCAAACATGCAGGCGTATCAAGCCAAGCTTCTTGAAATTGCCGGGGCCAACGCGCAGTTAGCTTTTGAATTCGGCCTCAGACTTGCGTCGATCAGGTCACCAACTGAATTTATCGGCGTCATTACGGAGTTTACAAACAGGCGATTCGATATGTTCGGGCAGCATTCGAAAGAATTGGCGGCATATCCGTTCTGGCGCATCAATCCGCCCCGAGAGCTCACGGCTCTGCCGGGATGATAACTGGCGACAAAGGATGGACGCAAACGCGGATCACGCACGCGCCGGTCACGGTTGGTTGCTGTCGGCTGGGAGCGCGGCTCACAACGAGGGGAATCAGTGCCTGCCATCGCGGATAAGTTGACACCATGTCCACAACTGAAACCGTGCTGCTGATCGTTTTGGCCGCACCTGTCGTTCTGATCCTACTGAATACGCAAGTCAGTGTCACTGACTGGTCCTGCGGCTCGCCGCCGTAAGGACGCGGCCACGACGTAGTGTGGAGGCGATGATGCTGCTCCCGCAAACGTCCGGAGTTGGGCCCCTAGCTGACATGCTGTTTGAAAGCTTCGATGTCGTCTTTGGGTTGCTTAGCGGACGTGGACCGGCGGCTCGACCAGGTTTGCGCCAGGAGGGTGCACCTAGCTTCAATGGAACTGGGAACAATTTCCGGGCGATCTGATTGAAAATTGCTGTGCTCGGATAGACGAGAATTAATCCTGAACGAGCTTCTAATCAGATAGGAGCAGCAAATGGATGGCGAACGTAAATCATCAGAAGCAGGGGAACGGGCCGCTCAAGGCTTGCGCGAGGCAACTGCTAAGGAAGAAGCGAAGAACGAGAGCAAGAAGGAGCACGATCTAGCCAAGGGCGCTGATCGCTTCGAAGAACGCTCTAAGAGCTCCGATGGAAACAGCGCAGAAGAAAAGCAAAAAGGGTAAATCAAACACCCGACGCGGCGTTTCCTAGCAAATGGCTCCGCAATGACGCTTGAGGCCCTTACTTGCGAGGGGTACATCCCGCCTTCGCTAACTCCTCGTTCTCTTATTGGCTTGAGAAAGAGGCGGTTCGCGTGAAGCTGGCCTAAACACCTCTCGAAGATCGGATCCGCCGGAGCCTCCCCGGTGGCTTTTGATGGCACGAATCTGACGTCGGGCGATGAACCTCGATGTTCGCTCCCGGCGGCGGAGCGGGCGTGGGGCAAGGATGAAGCGGTCGTTCGGGCTCGGCCATCCGCCTAATGGGTGCACGCTTAGGCAGCGTAGATCAATCTAAGTTGGGCTTCGAACCGGATGCTGCGCTTGCCCGCAAGTGCTGTGCCCTCAAGCGAGCCGCCCCCCGCATTGCAGGTCCCTGAAAAACCAATTCCGATCTCGTGTCCGCCAAAGACTGGGTCTTCACCTCGCGCTGGCGTATGTTCCTGATTGACCATCTGGCCCTTCCACCGGCCGTTAGATGAGGAATAAGACCCGAGATAATAGAAAAAAGCATCGCCCCTAAGATACGGCCGTTGTTCAAAAGCAAGACCCCTGTCAATCCGCCGCGCACGCCGTCCAGTATCCTCAAATGGATCGAGTACAGCCCATTCAAAATGCCACCTTCACCGATCAAGCCAGGCGCGGCAAGGTCGCTCTCTTCCAGCGGCGTCATAACAGACGGAAAGATGGCGTGGGGCATTTGCGGCGAGCTTCCCTCAAAGTGGAACGCCTCGCCCACCGCCCGCCCCGTGACCGCAATAGTCAAAATATCTGACCCGAGCAGCGATTGATGATCAGCACCAAAATTGTGCCGCCGGCTCGTTACATCGACGGCAATTGAGTCTCCATCAAAACGGTAGGTTCCTATATGCGCGAAGCCAGAATTGCCGCCTAGCAACTTGCCGTGCGGACGTAGGTGACGCTACGTCCCACAGCATCGTTGATCTTGAACTCGCTTTTGAAAGAAACCTGCGAAACGCCTTGTCGAGTTGCGCATCCGGCATCCTAGCTCAACTAAATTTGATTTTCGTGGGTATCGCTTGAACCCGGATGAGAGAAGAGGATCCGCGACCCCAGGCGCCAACATTTAAGACTGGCCAAGGCGTCCCTCGAGAAGAGGCGCATTCGGCTCCCTCGAAATTACTTGAGATTGACGGTACGAAAATAACAAATGGTGGTACACGTCGGTGGTTCAAAATCCTGCCGAGCCTTTCGGGAATCCTTGGTTTGCGGCGGTTTTCGCGCAGTGGCGGCATGGGGGACGGGGTCCCACTATCTCTGTCAGAGAGTCCTTTGGCACCGCCGTAGAAGGCAGCGACTATCAAGGAGGCCAGTCAGCGTCTCCGACTTATACGATCTCCTTCTTGGTGAGATTGCACGGAATATGCTAAACGTTGCCGCTGCAGTGCCTCTAGGGGTGCCACACAAAAATAGGTCGTCGGGCCGAAATACCAATAACTCAACGTGCAATGGGATTGTCGTAATAGTTCAATCCTGTCCGGCAGCGACTAACGGCAGACTGATAAGCATAATACCTTATCAGTTGGTCAACTGAGTATGAAACCTTATCAGTCGACCGAGCGCCCGCCTCTAAGCAAAGTAACCGGCGCCTAATCGATGCAATTGCCTGCAGAGTAATCGAAATACTTCCGATAACAGCTCTTCTCGGAAGCTATCGGTAGAGACTTAGATGACGCTGCCAGCAGACAAAGCGGCGCAATGAGGGGCGCATGGGCATGGACCGGATGCGTCAGGAACACATGGGTCGCATGATGGAAGACATGGACCATCGCACCACGGGTGGTGGTTGGCGAATGCAGCGCGATGAGGATGACATGGACGTCACTCGCGTTATCAAGATGAGGATCGGCCGCGCCGTCGCGTCAAGATCTGCTTCGAATACGACAACGGGGACGAATTTTGCCGCTACCCGGACTGAAGGACTTCCACTGATTCAAACTCTCTTCACCGGCAGGCCCGCACGGCGCGCCTACAGCGCAGTCGTTGTTTAATCCGCACGCAGCGAATTCTTATCTTCGGGCCACGCGTATGGCGTACGAGCTGTTCCTGGCGACCGCCGCCAAGCGGGTGCCCTCCGGGCCCGACTTGATCCACGAAGTAAAGCACGACGGCTACCGAATGCTCGTCATCCGGCAGACGAGCGCGTGCGCCTGCTCTCGCGCAACGGTACCGACTGGGACGAAGCGCTATCCCTGTATAGCCGAGGGGGCGCTGAAGAACCGGCAGAAGCGTTTTGTGATCGATGGCGAGGCCGTCATCCTCGGCATGGACGGGATTTAGCGACTTCAACGCGCTGCACGGCCGTGAATTCGACCAGGAGGTGCAGCTATACGCGTTCGACATTCTCGCGATGGGCGCCCATGATTTGCGGTCGCTGCCGCTCCACATGCGGAAAGCAAACTTGCAGCAGCTATTGGCGCGCCGGCCGGACGGGATAAGCGTAGCCCTTTCGAGCGAGGAGAGATCGGATCTGAACTATTCCGAGCAGCGTGCCGGATGGGCCTAGAGGGCTTGGTATCCAAGCACCGGGATCGGCCTTACCGAGGCGACCGGCAGAAGCACTGGCTCAAGGTGAAGAACCGGAGCCATCCTGCGATGGGACGGGAGCTTTAGAACCGGGCCACAGGCGCCGCTCTGAAGGCGCCGCTCTGATACGGGCTCCCCCGCCCGTGCCGCGACGTTCCGCACGATCGGCGCGGCTGATGAACCTAGCACACACTCGCCAACCTGGCGAAGATCTTAGCCTGCCATTACCGAGAATCTGTCAGCTTGCACCTGGGACGGGGCCGTGGGGGACATACGCGGCGCTGCTCAGAAGGTGAAGGCTCGCCAGCCCCGGCCGGCCTTCCTCCACCTTCATGCACGTTAATCCTGCTGAAAATTGTGAATTAGATCATATTGCCTCCCAGAAATGCTGCGGTAGGGTCAGCCTCATCGGGGCTGGCTGCATATTTCACTTGATCTTTTCACCCGGCTTTTTTGACCATTGCGCTGGCCGCAGCAGTCACCCTGCTGCGGCCTTCGTGCTGACGGGAAGTCTGCGCCAATCCCCAAGTAGATTTGTTCTCCGCCGCAAGTTTTCCGTTTTTATGTCGACCATTTTTTCCGGCGTCCAAATTGCCATTGGAGACCTTTATGGCCAAAGACCATTGCTTGATTGTTCGTGCTGCCGGGAAACAGCTTGACCTGCTACGAGGCGAAGCCTCCCGCATCGCAAAAGAAGCTAATATCACTTGGTGGACCGACCGAGCGGAGATCGGCACCAGGTTCTGCTTTGAAGATTCCAAATCGAAAGATTCATTTGCCCTCACCTGCGACGGACTCGGCATTAGCTGCCAGGACGGCTGACCCCCAAATGAAAAACCCGCCGGCCTGGGAGCCGACGGGTTCTCTTTGCCCTTGCGTACCGCGCTACTTGTCACCAATCCGCGATGATCAATCGTAACGCGGTACAGTTGATGCTCGGTTGCCGCTTCAACCGCCTAGCTGCCGCTGATGCATTCTGAGCGTCCGGCGCCGTCGCTTCATCGCTCCTCGCTCAGCAGGCGCTCTGGGAGATCACGGGATTTTTCGCCGATATAATTCCCACGGGATTTATCCACCGCGGCCGCCACCTTCCTTGAACCGTTCAGACCCCGAGCATGTACTTTGCTTGGAAGACTTCGGCGCGCAGGCTGCGCAGGGCCTGTAATTCAGAATCCGCGTGCCCGGATAACTCGAAGCCGCGGCATAGATCCAATCGCAACCGCAACCTTAGGAACGCATCGCGTCGATCGTGTGGGCGATCAGGACCGCTACGCTGACGAAGGTCTTGAGTACGGTAGGGTTGATCGACAACTTTCGTACCCGCTTGCCTATCGCTGCGGAACCGGCGCTGCGCGCAGGGTTGCGCGCTACAGACTTTGTGCTAAACGGCGTCCTAAACATCGAAGGAGCGCAGAGTGGCCAAGAAAGCGAAGAACGTTCGCCGTGAGTGGACCAAGGAAGACATTAAAGAACTGAAAGCGCATTCCAAGGCCCGGACGCCGGTTGTCAAAATCGCCAAGATGACTAAGCGAACTGAGGGCGCATTACGTCAGAAGGCGATTGTCCTGGGAATTGGACTCGGTCACCAGCGGTGATCGCGAAGCCAGCAACCAATCGGCGATTGCGTTTGGAAGTTACTCTACACCCGCGGCACACCCGCGGCGCCGACCTATTCTGCTGGAAGCCAACGCCCCGCCTTTTGCGCGAACTGCGAAACTAGACTTGCGCTCATCCGTTTCGCAGGACGTCTAATTCAGCAATTTGAATTTCGAGAACTGCTGACGTTGCCCCCAAGTTTTATCCAGTCCTGAGTTCGCCCCGGCTGTTGGATTTACCCGAATGGGCGGTGGTAGCGACGGGAGCTGGTGCGGAGCCATCGGCATAGCGCAGCGCCAGATCCCGTCGCGGGTTGCAGGTGAAGGCAAACTCCGATGGTGTTTTCCATCCGAGTTGCGAGTGAGGTCGCGTATCGTTGTAGTCGGCCCGCCAATGTCCGAGTTCGACCCGGGCCTGGGCCAGCGACGTGAACAGCGTCTCGTTCAACAATTCGTCTCGGAGACGGCCATTGAAGCTTTCGATGAAGGCATTCTGCGTCGGCTTGCCGGGCGCGATGTAATGCCAGGCGACGCGGCTCTGATCGGCCCATGTCAGGATGGCGTTGCTGGTCAATTCGGTGCCGTTGTCGCTGACCACCATTTTGGGCTTGCCGCGCTCGATGATCAGCCGGTCCAGCTCCCGCGCCACCCGCGAGCCCGACAGCGAGGTGTCGGCCACCAACGCTAGGCATTCGCGCGTGCACTCGTCGACCACGGTCAGGATGCGGAAGCGGCGGCCATCGGTGAGCTGGTCCGAGACGAAGTCGAGCGACCAGCGGTCATTCGGCGCTATAGGCACCACCATCGGCGCCCTGGTCCCGAGCGCCCGCTTGCGGCCACCACGGCGACGGACCGCGAGCCTCTCTTCCTGGTAGAGCCGGAACAGTTTCTTGTGGTTGACCAGATAGCCCTCCCGCCTGAGCAGAACATGCAGGCGCCGATAGCCGAAGCGACGGCGCACCTCGGCAATCGCTCTCATGCGTTGGCGTA
>NZ_JADPKU010000054.1:0-21413 GCF_023074095.1 Bradyrhizobium sp. 137 | reverse complement strand
GGTGATCGTCGCGATCAACAAGGACGAGGACGCGCCGATCTTCCAGGTCGCCGATTACGGCCTGGTGGCGGACCTCTACCAAGCGGTTCCGGAGCTGACCGAAGAAATCGGAAAGTAGGTGAGGTTCGGACGACCAGCCGGAGGCGATTACGGTCGGCTCGAGAAACGCGCTCACCCGTCGCGTCAGGCAAACCGCGCAGATCAGAATTTGAACTCCTGGTGCCCAAATGCAGGACTTGAACGACATCAAAAAATCAGCCGCATTCAACATTCATGAAGCTACGGACGGTGAGTTCAAAGGCTGGCGCACTTGGACGTCCGATACGTTCTTGAACGACACAGGCCCTTTTTGGCATCGAGTAGAGGCTAATGGAGCAGTACGCTGCGCGTTTCGCGTGCAGAACAAGCACCTCAACGGGTTCGGGAATGTCCATGGAGGCTGCGTCATGGTCTTTGTTGACTACTGTGTATTTGCGATTGCAAACCCGGTGCTCAACGGCCCTGGAGTGACTGTTTCTCTCTCTGGCGAGTTCCTTGGTGCTGCGCGCGAGGGTGAGCTAATCGAAGCAAGCGGCGAGGTGACTCACGCCGGTGGTTCGCTCATCTTCGTCCGCGGCGAGCTGAAAGCAGGCGATCGGCGGTTATTCACTTTCTCGGGCACAATCAAGCGGATCAGGTCTATCCAGACGGAGTGCCGTTAAAGCCTGATTGTGGTGCGACCTTCCCGCTCAGGCAAGCTTGAATGCCGAAGCAGGTCTGTTGGCTGCATGATGCGGGATAGGTCCGGATAGAGGCGTTGCCGCCGTGAGATCAACGAGTGATCAGTGGGCTCGCCTACGTGCTTTGCAATCGTAACACGTTGGCAGGATTGCCTAGGTGGCTTGCGGCCGGCACACGAAGATTCACCATCGCTTACAATTGTCGGAGGCGTGAGGCTCGTTCATTTCACGCCGCCCCAAGGCCGCCGAACAGCGGGACGGATCACAATGTGCGACGTTCGGCACCGCAGCAACTGCCAGCCGAACGGTCCCCCGCCTGGTCCAAACAGACGGGCAATGAAACGCACAGTCCGTATTGACAATTTTTGGATCATATGATCCATATCTCTTCTGGCTTGGTCGCGAAGCCGAAGAGTTGGAGCGCGCGTGCAATCAGAGTTCGATTACATCGTGGTGGGCTCGGGTTCGGGCGGGAGCGTCGTAGCCTCTAGGTTGTCTGACGATCCAAACTTGTCGGTGCTTCTGGTGGAGGCCGGCGGATCGGACAAATCACTGAAGATCGTTATGCCAGGCCTCGCGAGTTCGGTCTTTGGAGATCCGAAGTATGACTGGTGCCTCACTGCGGAGCCAGATCAAACGCGAGCTGGACAGCGGGACTACATGCCTCGCGGGAAAGTTCTCGGGGGAACGAGCGCGATTAACGCAATGTGCTTTCTCCGCGGCAGCGTCGAAGATTTTGATGATTGGGCTTCACTCGGCAATGAGGACTGGGGCTACCAGAGCGTTCTTCCCTATTTTCGTAAGATGGAAAGATATGAGGGTGGGGAAAACTCGACGCGCGGCAATACTGGCCCGCAGCCCGTGTCGTTCCTGAGGTCCGCGCATGGGATGTCAAAGATTTTCTTGGAAGCATGCGTCGGTCACGGAGCCAAGCATATAAGCGACCTCAACAACGGCGAGTACGAAGGGGTAGGCTTTCCACAGGTGTCGCAACTCAACGGGTCGCGCTATAGCGCGGCACGCTCATTCGTCCGGCGCGCGGTCAAACGTAAAAACTTTCGCCTTATGTTGAAGGCGCAAGTTCGACGAGTGCTCTTCGAGAACCGTACGGCGAGGGGTGTCGAAGTTATCAGTGGTGATTGCCGGACCATCTTCACGGCTCGCAAAGGAGTTGTGCTGAGCGCTGGGGTATTCGGCTCGCCGCACATTCTTATGCTCTCGGGCATTGGACCTGCCGCACAGTTGAGCCGCGTAGGCGTCGATGTTCTCGTCGACGCTCCCGGAGTGGGGCGCAATTTACAGGATCACGCTGGCACGCGTCACGTCGTTCGCGTCGACACCAAGACGCTCAACATGATAGTTGGACCCATGGAAAAGTTAGCAGCTGGAGTACGTTGGCTGTTTCTTGGACAAGGGCCAGCGGCAAGCTCTATGACTCAGGTCGTTCTGGCGCGAAAGCTGGATTCCGGCAACCAGCGTTCCCGCTTTCAAGTCCTGTTCACGCCTGGAGCCTATGAGCTCGGTCCAAATGGGCCCCGATTTCTGGATCGGCCTGCGGTCACGGCGATCGTTAACGTTCATCGGCCATACTCTTCTGGCCATCTCAAATTGGCCTCGTCCGATGTTCGTGAACCGCTCACGATTCATCCAAATCTCTTTGCCGATGAGCGCGACGCTGACACTCTCGTTGCCGGGCATAAGATCCTGAGAGAAATTTTCGCCACGGAGCCCCTTCGGTCCCACGTAGTCGAGGAGTTGAGACCTGGTACGTCGCTTCAGAGCGACGATGACTTGAAGACTTTCGTCAAAGAGACGGCGAAGGGAATCTTTCATCCTGCTGGAACTTGCAAGATGGGCGTCGATTCATCGGCTGTCGTTGACAGTCAGCTATCTGTCCACGGTGTACAAAATCTCTACGTGGCCGACGCCTCTGTTATGCCTTTCGTTGTCAGTGCGAACTTAAGCGCAACCTGCATGATGATCGGGGAAAGACTAGCCGAATGGCTGAAGGCTGCTTGAAGCGCGCGCAAGATGCCGAATGGGCCTAATCGATGCCTGGCCAGAGTGATGCGGCACTTCTGGGTTGCTGGTCTCTAAAGCTAATGCTCGTACCGCCGGTACGGCCACAATGGCCGAGTGGCTGTCCTAGAGAGGTCATCAATATGAAACTAGGCATCGTGGGGCTCGGGCAGTGGGGCCAGAAACTTGTACGGGCAATCCAGGAGGATGGAGCCCCCAAGAGCCAGCTTATGCATTTTGTAGCGGGCTATACACGATCACCAGACAAGCACCGACCCTTCGCTCTCCAGGAAAAGCTTCACCTCTTCGATAGTTACCAAGAGTTCCTACGATCGAAGTCTGTCGATGCCGTCGTTATCGCTTCACCTCATAGTGAGCATGTCGATCAGATCCGCGAGGCGGCAGAGGCCGGCTTGCACATCTTCGTCGAGAAACCGCTAGCGCTGGATGTTGCTGGGGCCTTGAAAGCCATAGACGCAGCTCGGAATGCCCGAAAGCAACTGGCGGTCGGGTTCAATCGCAGGTTCCTGCCGGCGTACGCGCGCTTGAAAGAGATTCTCGACCGCGCTCAGCTCGGGCGTGTCCTGCATTTGGAGGGTAATTTCTCGGCACCACAAGGCCTTCATTTCTCGCCGACAGATTGGCGGGCACACCATTCCGAAACTCCCGCCGGTGGGATGACGCTGATGGGTATTCACATCTTGGATGCGATGATTGGTCTCGCTGGGCCCATATCCGGCGTAAGAGCAAGGTCAAGAAAGCAGTTCCTCCAGATCGATATGGACGATACAACCGATGCCCAGCTGGAGTTCGCCGGAGGCTCCACCGGCTATCTAAGTACGGTAACGGCAACTGCGCGCAACTGGAGACTGCAGGTGTTTGGAACAGCGGGCTGGGCCGAGATGCAAGGCTATCAGCAGCTCACAGTTGCCACAGTCGGCCAAGATGCGGAAACGACACAGTTTGATGCCGTCGATATGGAGCGCGCAGAACTCGAGGCTTTCGCGAAGTCCGTTTTCGATCGGACCGAGTATCCAGTTCCCCTTGACGATGTAGTGAGGGGCATCGGCGTGCTCGAAGCCGTATTCAAGTCAGTAAGGGAAGATCGTTTCGTCACGGTCGAATTGTAGGGGAAGATCCCGCGCCTTCGCGAATCTGCAAGTTCAAGCGCGTCTGTCGATTGGTATGCTCTGAGCGAGATCCTGCAGGGGCTTATGCGTCGCTCGCCAATGAGAGAAAAGGCGCCGCAATACGGTCCACGCCAAACAATCTGTCATGTTCGACATTCTACTGTCTGGCAGTAGACACAAAGGATTTGGACCAGCATCTGCTGGCGCGCAGCTTCGCGGGGTAACATCGATATGAGTTATCGACACCGTTTTGGAAACCAATGCGAACTATCCGAAGTCCCTTGTTCGACCGAAGTGCAATCGTTGGCACATGCAGACCTTGGGGCAAAGGGCTAAAACTCCGCTAGATCCGACTCGAGCCCAGCGGCCGCGAGGAGGACCAGAGAACCCTGGCTCTGCTCCTTAGGCGGAACAGCACCCTGCTTGCGATTCGGAGCACATGATCCGCTTGTAAACCATTTCGGATTGATCGTTTCGCATCTGCCACGTAAGATGACTTTTGGATTTCGTGGGGCATGCCCGGAAAGCCGTCCACCTGTTGTAATCGCCAGATATCTGAGGGAGGAAATGCAATCCATGCCTAGGTGGGATTACATCATCATCGGCGGCGGCTCTGCCGGATGCGTGCTTGCGAATCGGCTCACAGAGGATGCAGGCACCAAGGTTTTGTTGCTTGAGGCTGGACCTCGCGACCGATCGATATGGATCGATATTCCTGCCGGATTCACGAAGCTTCTGAACCATAAACAATTCGACTGGAAGTTCAGCATGGAGCCTGATGAGAGTATTGGGGGGCGCCGCTCTCCTTCGCCCAGCGGTCGTGGGCTGGGTGGCTGCAGTTCCATTAATGGCATGCTGTATGTGCGCGGCCAGCCGTTGGACTACGACACCTGGGCCGCTCTCGGCAACTCCAACTGGTCATACTCAGATGTCCTACCATACTTCAAAAGATCGGAGAACTACGAGGGAGCGGGAGATGCGTCGCGCGGAAAGGGCGGCCCACTCAACGTGCGCAACACGACCGCGCGCCATGTGCTTTGCGATGCATTCCTTGAGGCGGCCGTGGGAAGCGGATTTGCTCTCAACAATGATTACAACAACGGTCAGCAAGAAGGCTTCGGATATTATCAGGTGTTGATTAAGGGGCGTAAGCGCTGGTCGGCTGCTCGCGCCTACCTGGATCCCGTACGCGGCAGGGGCAATCTGCGCGTGGAAACGGGCGCCCTAGTGAGCCATATCCTGCTTGAAGGCAAACGCGCCGTGGGAGTCGTGTATTCGTTAGACGGGGAGACGCACGAGGCGCGCTGCGGCGGCGAAATCATCGTATGTTGTGGTACGCTCCTGTCGCCCGGGGTGCTGGAAAGGTCAGGTATAGGTCGGCCTGAAATCCTGAAGAAGTACGGATTTGAGGTGCGTCACGAATTGAGGGGGGTCGGCGAAAATTGCGGTAACCACTTCATCGTGGGCACGTCTCATCGCGTAACTCAGCCCATTACGCTAAATGAGCAGACCCGCGGATTGAGCTTACTGCGCGAGGTGGCGCGCTACTATGCGAGCGGCACGGGGGCGCTCTTAGGCACTGCAGGCCCTGTGTTCGGCTTCGTTCGCACGCAACCAGATCTTGCGACGCCGAACGTGCAGATCTTCATGTCGCGCGCTACCTCGTCGGCGCCCTGGCCGCAGATCAAACTTGAACGTGAGCCTGGCATATCCATCTCCATGTATCAATCCAGGCCTGAGTCGCGCGGATCCATTCACATTAAATCCCGATTGCCCGGAACGGAGCCCGCGATCCGACCGAATTTCCTAGCCACGCAGGTGGACCGCGACTGCACCGTCGGCGGGATGCAGATCATTCGCAAGATCATGCGGCATCCCGCCATTGCAAAATATATAGCCTTCGAATTCCGACCTGGCCACAAGGTGCAAACTTACGACGAGTGGCTGGACCACGCACGTCGCACTGGAATCGGAATCTGCCACATCGTCGGAACTTGTAAGATGGGACACGATCCTCTGTCGGTCGTCGATGACCGTCTGCGCGTACATGGCGTGGACGGCCTGCGGGTGATCGATGCCTCGATCATGCCGACTGTACCCTCGGGAAATACCTATGCCTCAACGATCATGATAGCCGAGAAGGGCGCCGACATGATCAAGCAAGATGCCAAAGATGGTGGAGCTCTTCGGCTGCTTGCTAGTTGTCGCTCCGGCTCATCACAGCTTCAGTCATGCTAGATCTTGTGACACAATATTCGTCCATTTCACTAGTCGACGTCGCCTGCTCATTTTTCACCATCTCGGGCGCGGCATGCCCTTGCGCTGTCGTTGCCCAGACAGGTTGTAAGCGCCACGTCGCTTGCGCTGCTCCAGCGTATACCTCGTCGCCAAGCTTCATTCGCCGCGCCACCGATCCTTCGATAAGGCTTCTGTTGTGCGATGAATGTCGAACCGACAAGGCGATTTTTGTGATTAGGCACTGCGCCGCGCCCTCAAGGGACTGGACGCCTGCGTTCACATTGGGCCTTTGCGGCGGCTCTTAAAGGAGAAAACACACGTGGCACATCGGGTAGAACTCAAGCCCTCTGCAGAGTGGTATCGGGTCGAAGTCGACGAAGGCGATTGGGCGAAGTTCGCCCAAGATGATTTGGTCCGCTGGTATAGCCAGATGTTGCTCGTCCGTCGCTTTGAGGAGAAGATCCTCGAACTGGAATCAGCTGGACTCGTCCATGGCCCCGCTCATGCCAGCATCGGCCAGGAGGCTACCGCCGTCGGCGCGATGTCGCTGCTCGGTTCGCATGACCAGATCAATGGCACGCATCGCGCGCACCATCAGGTGCTGGCTAAACTGGTCAATGCTCACCTTCCGCCTGCCTTTAACGTTCGAAAGCAGGACTTCACGCCGGAGATGGACGATACCATTTATCGCTTGATGGCCGAAATTATGGGCTTGTCGCCCGGATATTGTGGCGGGCGCGGCGGGTCGATGCACATGCGTGATCCGGAGTCGGGCGTTACCGGGACCAGCGCGATCGTCGGCGGCAACGTGCCTCATGCAGTAGGCTATGCGCTCGCTGATCACGTCCTTCATCGGAATGGCGTGTCTGTTGCTTTCTTCGGCGACGGAGCCGCTCTCCAGGGAGCCATCTATGAATCCATGAACATCGCTGCGGCTTACAAGCTGCCCGTCATCTTCTTTATCGAAAATAACCTCTATGGTGTTTCAACGCACATCAAGGATGTAACGGGCGAGACCCGGCTCGCGTCGCGAGGACCGATGCTTGGCTTTATGGGCATCGAATGCGACGGCATGGATGTGGTAGCCGTACACGAAGCCATAGATCTTGCGCTAAAGGCAATTCGTAGCGCACGTGGGCCGGTCGTCATCGAAGCGAAATGCTATCGGTTCCTGCATCAAAGCGGGAGCAAGAGAGGAAGCGAGCTCGGCTACCGTACTAAAGAGGAGGAAGACCGATGGCGCGGCCGCGATCCGCTCCGACTGGCCGGCGATCACCTCCGCCGGATGAAGGCGCTGGACGACGACGGGTTTGCTTTGCTCGACGAGCGCGTGACCACCGCGGTCCAGCGGGCCGTCCAGCGGCTCACCGAGAAGATTCCCGGCAGCAACGTGCTTCGCATCCCCGAGCAACTCTGGCCGTCAACATCGTCGGTCGATGAGGGTATTCTCAGCGACGGTAGCGAGTTTAAAGGCGCAAAGTTCAGGGAGCTTGAAGACTACAGGCCAGATGAACTGCAAAAATCTCGGTTCGTCGTCGCCGCGGCGGAAGCCTTGGGCACAGCTATGGAAGCTGACCCGACGGTCGTTGTGATGGGCGAAGACGTTCATAGGTTCCGCGGCGGCGTAAGCGGCTTTACGACAAAGGCTTTGGAAAGATTTCCGGAACGGGTTCTTGCGATGCCAATTGCCGAGAATGGTTTCACGGGTGTCGCGCTCGGTGCTGCACTTCGTGGCCTTCGGCCCATTGTGGAAATCATGTTCGGCGACTTCTGCTTGGTTGCAGCCGATCAGATCTGCAATGCTGTTGCAAAAGTGCGCCACATGTTTGGCGATGGATTCCCGGTACCAATCGTGATGCGCGTGCGCGTGGCGCCACATGGCGGCTATGGTTCGCAACACTCTGGTGACCTGTCGGCACTGTTCCATCTATTTCCCGGATGGCACATATTCTCGCCGACCACGCCGTTCGATTACGTCGGCATGCTCAATACCGCCCTGCGCTCCAATGATCCCGTAATGATCGTTGAGCATGTCGAGTTCTACCAAGAGGAAGGACTCGTGCCCCGTGCCGAGAGGGATTATTGCATTCCGCTTGCCAAAGCGAAGGTGGTCCGACCGGGTTCCACCTGCACTCTGCTTGCCACGTCGGTAATGGTGCCAATGGCCATTAAGGTCGTGCAGGAGACTGGCATAGATGCCGAAATAATCGACTTGCGCAGCTTGGGTCAGCTGAGTACGGACTGGCCGCTCATACTTGGATCGGTCGCCAAGACCAATCGCGTAGTGATCGCCGAGCAGACGACAAACGGTCTTGCTTTAGGCCGGCATTGGATCGCAGAGATCCAATCGCGTGCATTCAATGATCTGGATCACGAGATTCTGCATGTGACAGGCAGCATCGCCGCGCCGGTCGTTTCCGCTCCGCTCAATCGCGCGGCACTCGCCTCGTCCGACCAGCTTCGACAGACTTTGATCACCGTCGCCAACGGCTAACCGGCCTGACGCATCGACATATTGCAGTCGCTGGAGCCGCTTCAACGAGCTGCGCCGGGGCGAAAGACTTGGAGAAACCGCAAATGGCCGTCGATATTGTATTTCCAAAGGTGAGCCTGGAGACGGATATCGGGTCCATCTCACGGTGGCTGGTGGAGGACGGGGCCGCCGTCGCAGAAGGCCAGGTTTTATTTGAGGTCGAGAACGACAAGGCAGCAGTCGAGGTCGAAGCTTCGGCCAGCGGCACGATCAAGCTGTCTTATCCATCCGGGGAGAAAATAAGGGTCGGGCAATCCGTAGCCCGTATTTTTCTGCCGAATGAACCGTTTGTTCAACCCGGCGAACAGCTCGTTGAGAAATCGACATCCACGACAACGCCTGCCTCTACTCCGGATGCTGCGGGTTTAAGCTCAAAGGGCCAGACGCATCGCATCATCGCAACTCCGCTGGCCAGGCGGATTGCCAAGGAGTGGATGATTGATCTTTCGACCGTCGTAGGGAGCGGCCCAAATGAACGTATCCAGAGGCGGGATGTCGAGCAGGCGAAATCAGGGGAGATTCTGAAACCGCCTGCGGCTGCCGGCTCGCCGACGCTCGCGCCGTCCATGTCGGACCAACAGATCCTCGCGCTATTCGAACCTGGCAGCTACGACATTGTGTCGTATGACAGCATGCGTCGCACGATCGCGCAGCGTCTCGCAGCCTCAATGCAAACGGTGCCGCACTTCTATCTCACGATTGACTGCGACGTTGGCAAACTGCTCACCACCCGTGAGGAAGTCAACAAACAAGCGCCAACTGACGCTGACAAGAGGCCGCTCTATAAGCTGTCCGTTAACGACTTCATCATCAAGGCAATGGCACTGGCGTTGCACCGGGTTCCCGATTGCAACGTGAGCTGGCTCGAAAGCGGCCTGATCAAACACAAGCATTCCGATGTTGGGGTGGCCGTGGCGATGCCCGGAGGATTGATTACACCAATCATACGCAAGGCGGAAACCAAATCTCTGTCGGCGATTTCGGGGGAAATGAAGGATTTCGCAGTCCGCGCTCGCACTCGCAAGCTCCGGCCGGAAGAATATCAGGGCGGCACGACTGCGGTGTCAAACCTCGGCATGTGTGGAATTAAGGACTTTACAGCGATTATCAACCCACCGCATGCAAGCATTCTCGCCGTCGGTACCAGCGCGGAGCGCCCAGTGGTGCGCGAAGGAAAACTCGAGATTTCAAGCCTTATGAGCGTGACGCTTTCCTGCGACCATCGCGCAATCGACGGCGCACTCGGCGCCGAGTTGATCAGCGCGTTCAAGCAGCTGATTGAAAATCCCACAATGATGATGGTCTAAACTGAGGCGACATTGATCGCTGATAGATCTTACGACATCATCATCATTGGCTCAGGCCCCGGGGCTATGTGGCCGCTGTTCGTGCGACCCAGCTCTGCCTGAAGACCGTCATCGTCGAGCGCGAACATTTGGGGGCATCTGTCTGAACTGGGGCTGCATTCCGACAAAGGCGCTTCTGCGGGCCGCCGAGATGATGGATCCCGCGAGCCATGTGAAGAACTATAGCTTGATCTTGGATGGTTCCATAAAGCCAGACCTCACGGCCGTGGTGGACCGTTCGCGCGCCATCTCCGCGCGCTTAAATGGCGGAGTCGCGTATCTGATGAAGAAGAACAAGATCGATGTGATCTGGGGCGAAGCCAAGCTGACCAAGCCGAACGAGATCATCGTCGGCAGGTCGTCGAAGACGGTCGTAGAGCCACAGAATCCGGTTCCGAGGGATACATCAGGTGAGGGGACCTATATGGCCAAACACATTATTGTCGCGACTGGGGCGCGGCCACGCGCTATTCCGGTCTCGAGCCAGACGGTAAACTGATTTGGGCTTATTTCGAGACGATGAAGCCCAGCTTCATTCTAAAATCGTTGGTGGTCATCGGCTCGGCCCCGCATGCTTACCCATAAGGCCGAGCACGACGGCGTTGTTTGCGTCGAAAAGATCGCCGGTCTTTCGAACGTTCATCCGATCGAAAAGGATAGAGTGCCCGGATTCACCTATTTTAACCCCAGGTTGCGTCTGTTGGGCTCGGCGAGGCAAGAGCGAAGGCTGAAGGCTGCGAGATCGGATCGGCCGCTTCTCCTTTAACGCTAACGGGAAAGCGATCGCCCTCGGCGAAGAAAATGGGCTCATCAAGAAGATCTTCGACAACAAGACCAGCTAATTGGTTGGAGCTCATGATCGGCGCGGAAGTGATTGAACGTGAGCGTCATCCAGGGACCACGCGCTGAGGGCTGATCTGATCGATTAGGAAGATCCCGTGAACTGAATCATGACGAGGTCTCCCACCATGTCTAAGGTAGTCGTAAGGATAGCGATACGGATAGGCATGCGCCTATCCTCAAGGATTCTGCTGACACGCTGCAGCGTGTCGAGATCATCACCGGGACCGGCCGGCGACGGCGCTGGTCGGCCGATGCGAAGACAGCGATTGTCGCGGAGAGTTTTGCGCCAGGTGCAAGCGTGTCCGCGGTGGCGCGGCGACACGACATCGGCCCAAGCCTGGTGTTTCTGTGGCGTCGTCAGTCAACGCGGGCGAAGGTCGCTGAGCGTGGGTATGGAGAGGTGCCACCTGGCTTTGTGCCGGTTGCGATCACCAGCTGCGGGGGTAAATTGCGGTCGAGCGAAGAGCAGTGGCAATCGAGATCGAGGTCGGCGCGGTCCGCATCCGTGTCAGGGGGACGGTCGACCGGCGGGCGCTGTGCGAGGTGCTGGCGGCAGTCGGGACGGTTGGCCAATGATCGGGCTGCGACCCGGGTTGTCGATCTGGATCGCGACGCAGCCGGTCGATTTTCGTCGCGGCATGGACTCGCTGGCGATGCTGGTGAACGAGGCGTTTGGAGCCGATCCGTTCGACGGCGGACTTTATATCTTCCGCTCCAAGCTCCGAGATCGCGTGAAGATCCTGACCTGGGACGGAAGCGGGCTTGTCCTTTACTACAAGAGAATCGAGGGGCAGTTCACCTGGCCGCGATCAAGGAAGGCGTCATGCCGCTATCTCATGCTCAGCTCTCCGTGCTGCTCGACGGCTCGGACTGGAAGTGTGTGCCGATGCGGGTTGTGGATCAGCCAGCACGAGCTGGTTGATCCGTATCAATAGTAGTTCGTCACTCATGCGGAGTTGTTGTAGAATCACTCTGCATGGGTGATTGCCTTCCGATCCAGCATTGCTCCGACAAACCGTGATGACCCTGTCGTCACGGCTTGCGGCGTTGTCGGCGGAATGCAGCACGCTTTCGGCCGAGCGTGATGCGGCGATCGCCCAACGCGACGCTGCAGTCCAGGAGAACGACAAGCTCCTGATGATCCTGTCCCAGTACAAGCGCACGATCTTCGGTCCCCGCTCCGAGACGCTGGATCCCGGACAGCTGTCTCTCTTCATCACGGCACAGGCGGCTGGTGCCCTCGCCAACGACGACGTGACCGGAGGCAAGCTGCCTGACGGAGCGGACGGCCGTGGAAAAGCCATCCGCTACACCCTCAACCATTGGAACGGCCTGACGCTCTTCATCGATGACGGACGCATTGAAATAGACAACAATACGGTTGAGCGCAGCATCAAGTCGATAGGGCTTGGAAAGAAGAACTATTTGTTCGCGGGCAGCGAAGGCGGCGCCGAGACATGGGCCATTCTCGCGTCGCTCATCAACTCGGCAAAGCGGCAAGATATCGACCCACGGCACTATCTGACCGACGTCCTCGAGCGCATCGTCTCTGGACGCACAAAGATCAATCAGCTGCACACGCTGCTGCCGTGGAATTGGAAGGTCGAGCGCGACGGTTCGGAGGCAAAGCTCGCCGCCTGATCAGTTCGACGGCAGAGCATCTGGAACTTCCTGCGCGTCGCTGGTGTCGTCATAGATTTCGTCTCGGATCACGCGCAGCGTCACCTCGTGTAGATAGACTTGCAGCGCCCTCTCCAGCTGGGGTGAACTCCGGCAACAGGATCTTGTCGACGAAGCCCCGCGACGCGCGGACCATCACCGTGTTGCGTCGCTGGCGGCGGTAACGAAACGGCCGTAGCCCGTACCGGCGGCAAAGCGCCAGAAACAGATGCCGCGACCATTGGTCAGGAAGTGAAAATTGCTGCTCGATCGGGGGGGCGTGACGAGCCAGCTCCTCGACCCGGGCGCGTACCCGCTGCAGCGCAGCTTCCGCCCCAAGGCGCTCACCAGCCGTTCCAGCACCCACGAACAACGCCTCGATCTTCCGAAGCTTCTCGCGCAGCTGAGAATCGCTGGTTAATCTGATGCCCCGTTGCCCGCTCCAACCCGGGATCACCCCATCACCGCTCAACGGCAGCGTCAATCACCCTGACCGCGCAATCCAGAGCATTCCGCGCAAGTCAAGGCCGGGCACGGTGATCCTCCCATGACGCTCACGATTGAACTCATCCTCATTGCGATGAATCTCGAAACGAGCGAAGCACAGCTGATGCAAACCATCTTCCCCCATCCTACGTTGCCAGAGGTTATGAAGGAGAGTGTGCTGGATGCCTATGGGCGGGTCTTGAATGCCTGAAGCAGCGGTTGTCTAAGGCGAATGCCCCTTTTTGAAGAGCTGTAGACGCTCTTGCGGAAGCTATCTACAGAGGTTCATACGAACGGGATTTTTGAAACTCGGCCAGCGACCGCAATGAATTTGGCTCGAGTTTCACCCAGTTTGCTTGCGGAGGAGCAGCCAAGCCAATGACCACTCGGCCCAGCCTGAACTCCTCGTTCGTATCTCGGACCAACGATCGCCTGGGTCGGCCGTGTCGATGTTCGAGAAAATCTCGCACCGGCGGTGCACTTCACCTTTTGCCACCGGAACCAATCAATCCAGATTGACAAACATCGGATCATGCGATCCAATCGTGTCAATTCGCGTTGAAGAGAGCCCGACGGCTCGCTCTGTTCCGCGAGTACTCCCGCGCTACGGCAAAACCAATGGAGAGAGGCGTGGACGACACGTTGTATGGCACACGTGACAAACGGGGGAACTGGACACCCCACAGGCGCCCGAAGTTCGCTCCTGTGTTTGTGTGGCCGGTCCGGCCAAAGGCATTCCTTAGCTGGCTGTTTGGCTATCCGGGATATCTTTGGCCCTTGAATGGGCTCATTTTCGTGGTCTCGCTAGTCGCGTGGGTGTATCTGACACCTCCGCTGGCAACGATGCAGGAATTCAGGGCCGGTTGGATTTCCCTCATTCTCTTGCGAAATGCCGTGCTCACAGTCCTGGTTTATGGCATTTTTCATACTGTGCTCTACATCCAGCGGCGCCAGCAGATTGATTTCAAATACAATCAGCGGTGGCCCGACACGAACAACTCAACTTTCCTGTTCGGAAGCCAGACCGCCGAAAATGTGTTCTGGACGATGTGTAGCGGCGTTCCCGTGTGGACGGCGTACGAGGTCTTCGCGTGGTGGATGTTCGCCAACGGCTACATCCCTTATGTCGATTTCCGAAGCCAACCCGTCTACTTCATCATACTGATGTTGCTCATGCCGATGTGGCGTGAGCTGCACTTCTACTTAATCCACCGCCTGATCCATATGGGCCCTCTCTACCAAGTCATTCACAAGGTGCATCACAACAACGTCAATCCAGGGCCGTGGTCAGGTTTGTCGATGCACACGTTTGAACATATCGTCTACTTTTCCTGCGTTCTGATCAATTTTGTTGTGCCGTCGAATCCGCTGCACGCGATGTTTCAGCTCATGCACGCAGCGCTCGCGCCGGTGAAGGCCCATAACGGCTTCGACCGGATCGTGATG
The DNA here is from genome assembly GCF_023074095.1 of Bradyrhizobium sp. 137. Taxonomy (NCBI): domain Bacteria; kingdom Pseudomonadati; phylum Pseudomonadota; class Alphaproteobacteria; order Hyphomicrobiales; family Nitrobacteraceae; genus Bradyrhizobium; species Bradyrhizobium sp. 137. Next base: position 6,994 of record NZ_JADPKU010000054.1, on the reverse strand, counting down.
GGCGATGAGAAATACATCGATACGGACAACTACTTTCATTACCTGCACCACAAATACTTTGAGGTGAACTATGGCGAACGGACGATCCCGTTTGACAAATGGTTCGGCACCGCACACGACGGTTCGCCCGAAGCCGACCAGGCAATGTACAAGCGGATGAGGGCGAAAAAGTATGTGCGCGGCGGATTGCATTGATGGTTGTTCGCCTCATACGCGCTCAGCATTCGTCACTGGCGGCCTGGGTGGCGGTAACTGAGTTCTGTCTCTGGGTGCCGGCCAGGATCGCCGTGTCGCGCAGCGCCATCCATCTCGACGGCCCTAACAAAGGAAACGATATTGACTAGTACAGAGTGGGTGGCGGCCTGCGCTACCGACGCGCTGGAACGCGAAGAGGCGCTACGCTTCGATCACGGAGGGCGCACGTTTGTCGTTATTCGCGCCCCGGAAGGGGACTATTTCGCGATCGACGGCCACTGCTCTCACGAAAAGGTCCATCTCGCGGGGGGCATTGTCGATGGTCATATCATCGAATGCCCCAAGCACTTCGGAAATTTCGATTACCGCAGTGGTGAGGCGCGTGCGCTGCCGGCATGCATCGATTTGCGCAGTTACGAGGTGAAGGTCGAGGGCGGCACCGTTTTCATCAAGCTCTGAGCGGCACCAGAGCCGGAAAATACGATAATGTCGAAGCAGCGCTTACTCGTACTACAATCGCTCTGGGCCATGGAGCGGCGGCATCCAGACGGCATCGAGCGCTCCATCGAGCACAATTTGACGATGATCAAAGAAGGGGGGTTCGACGGCATCAGCACGTCGTGCACAGATCCTACGCGTGTGGCCCTGCTTGGGCGTGCCCTGGCCGGGTCCGGGCTTGCTGTCGAGGGCATGTGTTTCCCGCAGACGATCGACAACTTGAAAGCCGCGATCGATCTCGCACAACAACTTGGTGCCTTGCATCTCAACATCCAGCCTGACGTTCGCCCGCGCCGCGTCGCGGACTGCATCCCGCTGCTGGAAGGCTGGATAAGAGTGGCGCAGGATGCCGGGATGCCGATCTATTTCGAGACGCATCGCAACAGGATGACGACAGACCTCCTCTTCACGCTCGATCTTATGGATCAGGTTTCTGAGATGCGCATGCTCGCCGATCTCTCGCACTTCCTGCTGGGCCGCGAATTTTGGTACCCGATCTCCGACGAAGATGAAGCTCTGGTGTGGCAAGTGCTCGACCGCACATGGGCGTTTCATGGCCGCGTTGCTTCACGCGAGCAGATCCAGGTTGAGATCACGTTCCCGCAGCACAAGGTTTGGCTTGATCTGTTCCTACGCTGGTGGGAATACGGCTTCAGAAACTGGCGGAAGCGCGCACGTGCAGATGCGTGTCTTTCCTTCGCATGCGAACTTGGCCCCCAGCCCTATGCCATTACCGATCGGCAAGGTTACGATACGACTGACCGTTGGGAGGAAGCGCTTTTGCTCAAGTCCCTAGTGCGTGATCTGTTCGATTGTACGTCACTCGACGCGCAACCTTCTCTTCAACAAGGTTAGCTCGCTTGGGTAACGAACCCGCAATCGTGATCGTTGGTGCGGGCGAGGCAGGCACGGGCGCTGCGGTCGCTCTGCGCGAGGGCGGCTGGCGGGGCATGGTCGTCCTGATCGGTAACGAAACTATGTTGCCATATGAGCGGCCACCGCTTTCAAAGGCGATGCTGATGGAGGAGACGGCTCCTCGACCCAAGCTGCTCGTGACCCACGAGCGCTTGGCGGCGTTGGAAATTGACTATTTCGCGGGCCGGAACGTCGTGTCGATAGATCGTGCGGCGCACACCGTGACACTCTCGGATGGCGCGCAGCTGGGCTACGAACGGCTGCTGCTGACAACCGGCGCGCGCCCCCGACAATTGAGCATTCCGGTTGCGGCAGCAAGCAGAACAGCGACACTGCGCACGTACACCGACGCATTGTCGATACGACAGGGCATTGGCCAAGGGTGCCAAGTGATCGTCATCGGCGGCGGCTTTATTGGGCTCGAGGCTGCAGCAAGCGCAGCGTTGCGGGGCGCTTCGGTGACCGTGGTCGAGGCCGGCCCGCGGCTGCTGATGCGGGCAGTTCCGCCGCCCATGGCCGAACTCATCAAGGCCACGCACGAACGTTCGGGCGTACGCATTGAGACCGGTGCCACAGTCGAACGCATCGACGTCAACGAAGGACGCGCAGAGGTCGTGCTGGCGGGTGGTCGCACCCATCTTGCCGATCTGGTGCTTGTTGGGGTCGGTGTCGTTCCGAATGTCGAGCTCGCGCAAGCCGCGGGATTGCCGGTCGACAACGGCATCTTGTTGGACGAGACGTTGGCGACTTCCGATCCGCATATCTTCGCGGCAGGCGATTGCTGTTCGTTTCCGCATCGGCTCTACGGGAAGCGGATCAGGCTGGAGGCGTGGCGCAACGCGCAGCGACAGGGAGCGACGGCCGCAGCCAACATGCTGGGCGCGGATCGTCCCTACGAGGAAGTGCCGTGGTTCTGGTCGGACCAGTACGACGAGACGCTCCAAATCGCTGGTCTCTGTAGTGAAGGAGACGTCCCCGTAGCCAGAAATCTCGGCGCAACCGGCCAACTTCTCTTCTACCTCGCCGCGGACGGCCGTTTAGTCGCCGCATGTGGCTTTGGTCGCCTGGGCACAATTGCGAAGGAAATACGCTTCGCCGAGATGATGATCGGCAAGCGGCTTGCTCCTAAGGCGGAGGAGCTCGAAGACCCGACCGTCAGCATTAAATCGCTACTTGTCAAACTCGAGCGATCATAGTCACACCGACAGTTGGGTCGAAGAAGTTATCGGTAATCAAGCTCGGGCGGCGCGACAATCGATTATCAAATCGGCGACTGTCAAGGTAAAAGACATGCAACATCAGTCCGAGCATGTTTACGATTTCATCGTTATCGGTGCTGGCTCTGCTGGCTGCGTTTTGGCTGCGCGATTGTCCGAGTCTGGAGGCCATCGTGTCCTGCTGCTCGAAGCAGGGGGCAGGGATAACAACCCATGGATCCACATCGATCCACATCCCGGCGGGTTTCGCCAAAATCTTCGCAAACCCGCGCGTCAATTGGCTGTCGCAAAGCGAACCCGCACCGAATTTGAACGATCGCATCATGTACCAGCCGAGGGGCAAAGTGCTTGGCGGCACCAGCTCGATCAACGGGATGGTCTACATGAGGGGAAATCGGGCTGATTATGACGAGTGGGTGCAGCGCGGCTGTGAAGGTTGGGGTTTTGATTCCGTCCTGCCGTATTTCCGTAGAGCCGAGGATAACGAACTCGGAGAGGATGATTTTCATAGAATTGGCGGCCCGTTGCATGTCTCTGATCCACCTCGCTGGGAATTGGGGCACTTGCTGCTCAAAGCATGCGTGCAAGCCGGCATTCCTCATAACCCCGATTTTAACGGCGCTGGGCAAGACGGCGCGGGTTATTATCAGACTACGATAAACGCCGGCCGACGTTGGAGTACGGCGGCCGCCTATCTGCGGCCCGCACGGAGTAGAAGTAACCTCATCGTCCTGACGAGAGCCCATGCAACTCGCATACTGATCGTAGATGGCAAAGCAGTTGGCGTTGAATTCCGCACGCGCGATGGGCTCTCGACAGCTTATGCTAATGGAGAGATCATTGTGTCTGCCGGCGTTTTTGGCTCGCCGCAGCTTTTGCTGCTGTCGGGTGTTGGTCCCGGCCAGCATCTGCAGAACATGGGAATCCCAGTTGTTTACCACCTGCGAGGCGTCGGCTCCAATCTGCAAGAGCATTTCCACTTGTCTTGTGCCTGGCGTATCAAACGACCGCTGTCCATGAACGTTCTCCACCGCAGCATTCCACATCAGTTCATGGCGGGATTAAAATACATGCTCCGTCGCAGTGGACCTCTGGCCAGCAGTGGCTTTTATGCTGGTGCCTTTGTGCGAAGCGATCCGAGATTGGAGCGCCCCGACCTGCAGTTGCATTTAATTGCCTGGAGCGGTATGCGGCGCTCTTCCAAAGGGATCATTCCGCATCCGTTCCCGACATTCGGCATTAGCCCGGTGCATTTACGTCCAGAAGGGCGCGGCACAGTGCGGCTGAAAGGCCGCGATCCTCTAGTTCAGCCGGAAATCCGTTTCAACTTCCTATGCAGCGAGTATGACGTTCGGGCGGTTCTTGCCGGCATCCGGCTCGCACGGAAAATCGCCAGCCAAGATGCTCTAAGGGATCTCGTTGCAGAGGAGGTCCTGCCGGGGGAGACCCTAGAGCGTTAGCCCATCGGACTGAATCGCTGGGGATTCACAAATCAGCGTTTTAATGATTCAAGCTTGCCGCCCGGATTGGAGGCCGGCGGGCATGGCGAAGCCGCTGTCGATGGATCTTCGCGACCGTGTGCTTGCCTGTATTGGAGGCGGCGTTTCAGGCCGGCAGGCTGCCGAGCGATTTGGGGTAAGCGCGGCGAGCGTGAGCCGCTGGCGCACGCGCGAACGGGAACAGGGGGATGCTCAGCCAAGAGCTCAGGGCGGCGATCGCAAGTCTCATCGGATTGATGCCCATGAGGCGACGATCGTGGCTTTGCTCGAGGCCTCTCCCGATATCACCATCGAGGAATTGCGTGACAGCTTGAGCAAACAAGGCCTGTCTTTCGGATATGGCACGATCCGCCGTTTCTTCGAGCGCCACAAGATCACGCGTAAAAAAAGACCCCCCATGCCACAGAGCAGGATCGCCCCGATGTCTTGACGCGGCGCCAGGCCTGGCGTGAGAGCCAGGACAAGCTCGATCGGGACCGGCTCGTCTTCATTGACGAGACCTGGGCATCGACCAACATGGCGCGAACACATGGCCGTTGCCAGCGGGGCGAACGCCTGCGGGCCAGCGTTCCTCACGGCCATTGGAAAACGACGACCTGCGTCGCCGCTCTAACCACCCGCGGCATCATCGCACCCTGGGTGCTCGATGGTCCCATCAACCGCGACGCCTTCGAGACCTATGTCGAAAAGGTCCTCGTACCAGAGCTTCCAGCCTTCGCCATCGTCGTCATGGACAACCTCTCCAGCCACAAAGGACCGCGCGTCCGCGAGATGATCGAGGCTGCCGGCGCAACGCTCCTTTACCTTCCGCCTTACAGTCCCGACTTCAACCCGATCGAGAACGCCTTCGCAAAGCTCAAAGCAAATCTGCGAAAGGCCGCCGAACGCACTGTCGGCGGTCTCTGGGATGCCGTCGGGCGCATCATCGACACTTACACGCCCGCGGAATCCTCAAACTACTTCACTGCCGCGGGATACTTGCAACCTGATCGGCTAACGCTCTAGTGACGGATGAGGAATTGGCCGATGACGTGCGCAATCGTGGCGTTGCGACCCTACATCCGGTGGGGACCTGTGCTATGGGGCATGGGCCAGACGCGGTGGTCGATGCGAGGCTGCGTGTGCGCGGGATTGTTGGATTGCGCGTGGTGGATGCGTCAATCATGCCCTCGATCGTCGCCGGCAATACGAATGCGCCAACTATCATGATCGCGGAGAAGGCGTCGGACATGATCTTGGCTGATGTTAGGGCAACAGCGGCTAAGCGCGCCGATATCGCAGGATGACCAGAGCTCTGCAGAGCTGGACGCGACGTTCGGTAAGAAACCAAACGACATCGATAGGGGCATCAAGCTCCAAGGGCCTCGGACGTTTCGAGGCATACCGTTTGTCTTTGGCGACGAAAGTGGCCCGGATGTGCTGGCGCTGCGCCCTGGAGACGCTCCTGTCGACATCACGCTACCAGCGACAGCGGCTACCTACGTGATTTTTGTTCAGGTAGTCACGGATCGTTCACCTACGGCCCCCGATGGCTTCGGGCATATCGGGCCGGCTACACCTCCTAACGCGGGGAATGAACTTGGCGAATTGGTGTCGACCTACTCGCTCCAACATGCCGATGGCAGTGAGATCGACGTGCCCGTGTTGCGGCGCTTCGGATTTCTTGGGGCGCGAGTCCGTTTGGAGCGGTACCAGCAGGGGGCCCGAGCGTAGATGCGACCCATGGCGAAGACTTCGCGCTTGGGGCGAGCGCCAAGTCTAGGCTACGGTTTTGCCGAGTCGCGCGAAGGCGAGCGCCTCGATAACCTTTTTATGCGCTGCCCAACCAGTATCCGGGCAAGGAGATTAAAGGCCTTCGGCTGCGCGCGGAAAAAGAGGGGATGTCCCGATCGCTGTTGAACTGCGTCGGGCTGACGTTGCCGGAATAAATGTTACGCGGCCCTGGTGAGGTGGGCAATGGGCTTGATCGTCATGCGATCGTGGTGAGCTTGATGGGCCGCACGCAGAACCGACAATTGCTTATGCGCCTTCAATCGTCGGAAGCCCTTGTTGGCCTCGATCATGCCGGCCGCGACCCACCGCAAGGCCATACCGGCATCCCGCCAGCGTTTGACGTTGCGCGTGACGCGGCGAATGGTGCCCATCACGTTCTCGGCGATGTTGGTACAGGCGAGCGATCGACGAAGTTCCTTCGGCAGCTTCAACCGGACGACCGTCAGGATTTCGTCGAGGCCTTCGAGGATGCTCGCCGCTACGCCGGGCCATTGCTGGTCGAGTCGACGCGCGAGATTGCGGATCAATTTTTCAGCCTTGTCGGCGTCATCGAGCTCCCAGGGCTGGCGCAGGACCCGACGGGTGGCCGCATGATGCTCTTTCGGCAGGCGTTCCATGATGTTGCGCGCCTTGTGGATCTGGCAGCGCTGGATCGAGCGGCCGAACCGAAGGTGCGGCGGATCGCCTTCGACAACGCCTTCGCGCCGTCGGCGATGAACAGTCTTGGCACCGTCGGGTCGAGCCCGCGCGAGACCAGGTTATCCAGCAGGGCCTGAACCGTTGCGGCATTCTCGGTCGCCCCTTCCACCAGCGCCAGCGGATGCTTGTTGCCTTCGCCGTCAACCCCGATCGCGGCGACCAGCACGAGATCGTCGCCGAGATGCAGCCCGTCGATTT
>NZ_JADPKU010000107.1:0-21980 GCF_023074095.1 Bradyrhizobium sp. 137 | reverse complement strand
CGTCGATCTCATCCTACGGCAGCGATCGCAGCGATGCCCCTACTGCAGAAGACGTATCCGTGAAAAACTGCAGCACAAACCAATTCTGCCAAAGTAGTGCTAAGCCGGGATGCAATTGAATTGGCAGCGCAAGGCACAGCCAAGACGTGTGCAGAGAGAACGATGTCTGCGCGCTTGTCATCTTGAGTGGCGATGCAGCGGAACTCCTTGAGGCGACAAACCATGCACTCGATGACAGTGAGGCCTTGTAGGAGCGTTTATCGTAGCGATGCCGGTGCTTACGGCGCGGTTTTGCGAGATGTCGCCTTCATCTTGTCGGATCTTGGCCGAGTCAAGTGCACAACTAGCCGAACCTAGGGTACGTCAATTCGGCGCGATCGCGCTCAATTTGACCGCCCCCTCTTTGCTCTTGCGAGATCCACATCTGAGAGCATCGCTGTACCGATAATGTTTTCATTTACTAATTGCGCGATATCGGCCTGTGAGAGGCCAAGAATCCCTGACAGGACCTCTACATTGTGCTCTCCGAGCGTGGGCGCCGCTGAGCGGATTCTGAAGGGTCTAGCACCTTCGCGAATCGGCATCGAAGGTTGCGAATGCACACCTATGAATGCGCGTTCCGCTTCCTGCAGAAATTCGCGCGACTTGAGTTGCCGATCATTGAGCAAATCGATCGGCAAGCGGGCTACTCCAGCAGCAACCTCTACTGCTTGCAACTCGGACATGGCCTCATCCGCGTCACGGGTGAGCGTCCAGGCCGCGATGCCTATCTCGATATCTTTCTCAATACTTCGGCGAGCTTCCGCAGAGTTCAGCGATACGTCCGCGGCCCAGTCCGGTCGACCAATAAGGGAAGCAAGCCTATGCCACATGTCCGCATCCGTAACTGCTAGAGCGATCCAGTTGTCCTCGCCAGCACAACGAAAGCAGCCATGCGGCACAAATTGAGGATGTCGATTCCCGTACTTTTCAGGTGCGATGCCGCCAATTGACTGCATCGTGATCCATGGCGACGCAAACGGTATCATGCATTCGACTTGCGCCAAGTCGATGAACTGTCCCTGCCCAGTACTGCGCGCATGTACCATAGCGAGCAGAACTGCGGCGCAGCCATTCAATCCGCCGACTGGATCTCCAAAAGCGGTATGGCTCATGACAGGTGGTCCGTCCGAGCTCCCGATCACGCCCGGCAATCCCGAGCCGTGCTCGAGCGTCGAGCCGTAGGCACGGCAGTCGCGATGAATGCTGTTCGCTCCAAAAGCCGACATCGACAACATTACGAGCCGTGGATTGAGCGCTTTTAGCACGTCATAGCCGAGGCCAAGCCTCGGCAGCACATCGACCGAATAATTGTTAACGACGACATCGGCTTTCGCCACAAGCCGCTTGGCGAGAGCGCGGCCGCGAGGGTGCGCCAGATCGAGTGTGATACCCCTCTTGTTGCGATTCATGATGCAGAACCGCAGCGTTTTTTCGTACATCTGTCTTTCGACGTAAGCGGGACGTCGATCAACACCGCGCCACCAGTCTGGATATTGGATGGCCTCGATTTTGATAACTTCAGCGCCCAGATCTGCCAGTGTGCGCGTACACAACGGGCCCGCCCAACCCATTGAAAAGTCGATGACGCGTGTGCCCTGCAACGGTAGCCGGCCAGTGTTGATGCTCGTGCGGGGCGGCGAACCGACCTCGGCTACGCGCATTCGCTCACTCGCGACAGCCTGCTGCTCGCCAGGATCGGGCACGCTTCCGCCCCGGCGCGGCGGGGTCAACGCAAGCCGCTGCATTGACCCGGCAGTTAAGACCTTTTCCTTGCCAATCCGAACAGGCACGATCGCTCCTCGTGCTCTTTTTTCGCTATCACGGAGCAGATCAGAGATAGTGGGCACCGGCACGACCGGAATCTTGCGTTTCAGTCCCTCCGCAAACCACTGCCGCGCTGTCCGCTCCCTCAGCCTCGGCATGAACTGTCCCTCGATCTGTTCTGCATGCAGCAGTCGATCTTTGCCGAGTAGGAAGCTCGGGTCATCTCGCAGCTGAGACAAGCCCAGCATATCGCACAACGCCCACCACTGTGCGGGCGTAACCGTCGTCACGCCAAGCAAACCGTCTTTTGTTTCGTAAATGCCCAGCGGAAATCCTGGCCAGAAACGATTAATTCCCATCCGGCGAATAACATCCCCGTGCTCGACCGACTCGCTCATGAGATACTCGCTTGCAGTCAGGCTCGATTCAAAAATGCTGAGCGACCATGATCGACCTGTTCCACCCTCCATTCGCGCCAGAACGGAAGAAATCGCGGCGATAAAGCCCCATAGGCCGGATAGGATACCCGTCTGGAAATCTGGTGCATACACCGGAGGGCCATCGGCCGGTCCGACCAGCTTGATGAGGCCGGCGAGTGCGCGGACCGTCGAATCGGTTGCGGCGAATCCTGCATAGGGGCCATCGTGTCCGAACCAGTTCGCCTCTAGGTAGGTTAAGTAGTCGCACCGCTTGCGGATCCCGGCGACGTCAATTAAAGGGCAGTCAGCGGAACCGACATCGCGGCCATCGATTAGAATGTCGCAGTTTTCGACTAAGCTCGTCAGACGCCTGATTGCCCCCGGATCGCTAGCATCGATAATGATGCTTGACTTGTTGAAATTCAGGAATGCGAACCACGCGCTCTGGCCACCGGGCGTCAGGGGTCCGCTGCTACGAAGGGGATCGCCTGATGGCGGCTCCACCTTCTGAACATCGGCGCCGAAATCGGCGAACAGACGAGCGCAATAGCTGGTTGCAGCGGAGCTACCGATCTCGACCACTCGCAAATGCGATAATACCCCGCTCGCCAAGTCTATTTTCTCAGCCATACAGATGCTCCGATTGTGGTCGGCCGGGCCCGCGCGAGTATGCGTAAACGACGACCCTGCGGTTGGCAGCGGACTATCGGGGCACAGTTCGCTTTCTCTGATTGCTGCCGACGCCATGCCAAAGTGATTAGCAGCTCTCCCCAATTGCGGAGTAACGACCGTGCCATGCGAACCGACATAGGTGCCCTATTCCCTTGTGTAGCATTTTCCAACGCTCGCATCGCCCGAAGAGATGAGTACCCTATTGGAAACAGCTGCCTTGGACGCTTGCCGGGCACGCCTGCGCGTGATCGATGTTTCATACCCACCACGTTCTTTTCCAGTAAGAAATAGAGGCTGGATGCAGATTCAAGCGCAGCGTCGTGAGACTGCCTTTAAGCACACCGTGCTAGGTAATGGGAGCGAATTCGCCATTCCGAACTGAGCTGGCTCGATTAATGCTTTGTTCTTGATGGATGACGTTTTCTGCCATTGATATTGCAACGCCATCCAGCCCGCCTTGGTCAAACCTTCTCAAAGTGGTGGCAGCTCGAGTTTTGGAACCTCGGCAACATCAATTCCGGCTGCCTGAGCCTTCTTAAGGACGACAATGGCAGTCCGAACGCTCGCATAGTCTACCATCGTCGACTTGTACCGAACTGCGCCCTTGCCGCGGGCGGTGGCCTCAGCCATGACGCACACGATCTCACGCGCCTCATTGATCTCATCTTGCGACGGCGAGTAGATCTCATTGATGACGGGAATATGGCTGGGGTGGATCGCCGACGCAAACGATGCGCCCATGCGCTTGGATCTTTCACCGACTCGCCGTACTAACTCGAGGTCGTCCACTGTTGCTGCCATAGCGCCTTCAACTTGCACAACCCCGGCAGCGCGAGCTTGCAGCACGGAATAGGCTCCAAAGCAATTCCCTTCATCGGTCGCGTCATTTAGATGCACGCCAAGGGAGCGAGCCCCGTCTCCACCTGGGGTTGGGCCACCGGCAGCACCGGTGCGCTTGATCCTCTGAGAGGTCATACAAATTTCGTAGAGCCTGTACATCGCCTGTGCAGTTTCCGCGTGCGGACAAATCTCGATTCGACCGACGGGCAACCCCCGCGACCTCTCCAACTCCCCAAGCACTAGGTCTAAAGCGGCAATATCCTCCGGATCTTCAGTCTTCGCCAAAGCCACGCCGTCTAGGCCACTGATTACAACCGCATTCAGGTCGTCTAACAGCCAGCCTGTTCGCCACCTATTGAGCCTCACGAAGCGGCCGAACGAGCCCGTGCATAGCTCCTTGAGAGCTGCCGCGACCGCGTTGCGAGCTCCAGCTTTCTGAGTAATCTCAACTGAGTCTTCGAGATCGAACATCAGGGCATCCGCGCCATATTTTGGCGCCTTTAACATCCAGTCGAGTTTGTCTCCAGGGACGTAGAGCATCGAGCGATACCAGGGAGCTTCTCGAAATGTCTGCGGCATAATTATTCTTCCCACTGCATCAAGGACTGTGCCTCTTGCTGGCTCGGGTCGTCCACCGTTCTGGCCTATCGTTGTTACATATTCAAATTGCACGCGCACCTACCTTTCCTTGTGGGCTGACATCGCGCGCGCAAGGTCGGCGGAAGCAAATGGCGCAACACTGCGCGATCTGGGCGGTAGTGCAGACCACTCGCCGCTTTGGCATGGCCGAGCGGCTTGACTCACGTTGTGGGGACCGTAGGTCCGGCTCAACACTTCCGAACCGGCGCAGCGTGGTCGGGGCTTCCGTGATGTCGGGTCCGCAGGCGGCATAAGGCCTTAGCGGAGCAATTCGTGCGGGTGCTTAAGTTCGCCGAGAAGGTCGATTTGGCGAAGCTCTGCACGTGTCACTTGACGGCAACGAAATAAAGACTAACGCGTCCAAGCACATGCCAACACGCTAAGAGCGCCGAGAAGCAGCGAGTTGATCTTCAGGCCGAAGTCGACCGCTGGCCGAAACCGCCGATCGACAAGCTCTATGGCGCCAAATGCCTGATTAGATAGCGACAAGCAGTAGTGGCTCGCGAAAATCGGCGCCGCCAATGGAGTGGAGTCGGGCCAAAGCCCCGCCGCAGACGAGATACGATGTCGCGAAGAGGCAGACCAGCAACGGAAGAAGGAAGACGACAAGAGGACTGGAAAGGCGCCAGCGCCGCTGAAACGGGAGCCAGCGGCAAGGCACAGCCCAACCTCGTCAATTCGGGCCGCATCCTGACGATCAAGGATGCCGCAGTCGATGCGACGTTATCACTCCGGCGAACGGCTCAAAGGTACACCCTACCGGACGACAAAGGATTGAACTACGTTGACACCACGGCGGCCGGCCAAGCCCAGATCGCTCGCGGCGAGGATGACCACCGAGCTCAAGCGCGCTGGCCACGCAGCGGCGGCTCTAATGCGCGAGCGAGCAAGCAAGCAGTCGAGCCGATGTTGGGACAAATCAAGCAAGCTACAGATTTCCTCGGTTATTCCTGCGTGGCGTCCAGAAAGTGAATTCAGACTGAGGATCTGCACCGTCCACGAATCTCAGAAAGCTATCGCGGGTTACCGCCTGAGCCCGTCACCCATCGCCAAGGCAACAAAACAGACAGGCGCCTTGCGGCGGCCCCCCGTTGAACTGCAGCTGATCCCCAGTTGGCGACGAACTAGCTGTTCTCACAATCGCTTTTTGTGTGAACGGGCGCGGAAGGTTCCGGCAAAGTCATATTCCAAGGAAGTTGGCGATCTGAATAACTTGCCCGGTAAGCATGTGGATGCCTTGATGAACATGGCATCCCCGTGCTCGGGCTTCATGAAGGAATGGCGTGGTCTCTGGTTGCATGACCACTTCGGCAACTATCTGGCGTGAGCTGAGTGCGGACACGTCGATCGGCAGGGGATCGTTTTCGTGCAGCCCGAGCGAGGTCGTGTTGACGACAATGTCGGCAGCAGCTAAATCCGCCGCTACTCCTAGTACGCAACGCCCCGGGTATGCGACGTTTAGACGGTCGATCAGCGTCGCAGCTCTGGATTGAGAACGATTAGCGACACTGATACGAGCAGCACCTGTGTCAGCGAGAGCTGCCACGATTGATTTGGCAGCGCCACCGGCACCCTGAATGTAGATGTTTGCACCCGCCGGATCGAGGCGCTGAGATTTCATTCCTGCGACGAAGCCAAGACCGTCGTATGTCTCGCCTTCCCATGCGCCGTCGGCTCCTTTCCGGACCACATTCACCGATCCTGTGATCTTCGCCATTGGACCGAGACGATCACACAGGGCTAGGGTGGCTTCCTTATGGGGCACGGTGAGAGTAAAGCCCGGGAGGTTTTGCCATGCCTTAAGCCCCGCGAGAAATGCACCTAGATTATCCGCATGAACGTGGAAGGGTACAAACACTGCTTGGCTTCCGCGCTCCGCGATGATCTTGTTCATTGCCTGCGGCGTACGAACCTGTGCGATCGGATCGGCGATGATGCCGTAAACCTTGCTGCGACCATCGATCAGACTCATGCTCATCATGCCTACAGCTACACCCAGATTCGTTACGACGACAAAGCTCACGAAGGCATCGTTCAGATTGAAGTGAGTTAATACGCTGTAGCCAGTTCTAGCCGATGCGCTCCGATGCATCGATAGCCTCGCCCCCACTACACCATTAATCTAAGCGACGACTGCTTGCCTTTCCAACCAGGCTGCGCGGCGCGCCCATCAAACAGCCCCGTAGCCCGCGTGATTTTTTGTCCCTGAGAGATCGTCTTCTGCGTTGACACAGGGCGGCATCAATCCGCCCGGGTCGTCTGGTATCTGACGGTCATGCGGCAGTAGGCGATGGCTTTACACACCGGCCGTTCGCGGATCCCGTAGGTACCCATGTGATGCGCGACTGCTTTCCACTTCGCCGCGGGCGTCGTCACTTCTTTCTCAATAATACTTTCAGCGCCGCGTTGTCCAGCATAGCCTCAGCCAACAGCCGCTTGAGCGGCGTGGTCTCATTCTCAAGCGTCTTCAGCCGCTTGGCCCCGAGACGTCCATCCCGCCAGATTTGGTTTTCCATTCGTAGACACTGGCGTCACTGCCGCTGTGTTTCCGGCATACGCCGGCAACTGAAACCCTAGCCTCGTGCTCTCTTCAAATCCCAACGACCTGCCCTTACGAAAGCGGCTGCGCTTCAGGTTCTGGTTCCGGTTGCGCGGGTAGAACGAACTTCTAACTGGATAAGCCCGTGCGCCAAGGTCAGATCCCTGAAATCCGCGCTGACGAGCCCGCGAAACGCGCAGCCCTTACCAGAGCGAAGGTTCGAAATCGAGCATCTAGTTGCACGTGTCCATCCGAAGCTGGCAAGCGACGGCCAAAGGCCATGAGATCTGCTTGAGTTTCGTATTACTGCGCCGGAAAAACACATTGTGCGCCAAACTGGAAGCAGGGTGATATTGGTATCGAGCATATCAGCTCGAATTGCCACTACGCCACTGGACCCATGAAGGCTCGGGCCGCAAGTCTTTCTAGCGTAGTGTTTCAGTATTACCGCAAAGGCTGAGTGACTGGCCGGAAATATTGCGTCCGGCATCCGAGATCAAAAACTGAATCATCTCCGCGATTTCCTGCGGCGGGATCATTCGTCGCAACGAGATAAGATCGAGCCATTTCCGCTTCATTTCGTCATACGATAACCCTACAGCCTTCGCCTTAGCGGCGATGACGCGCTCTATTCGATCGCCTGAAACGACCCCGGGCATGATGGCGTTGACCCGCACGCCGTCTGGACCGATTTCCATCGCAAGAGACTTCATCAGTCCGACAAGCGCCCATTTTGACGCTGCATATGGCGATCGCAATGGAAAACCTAGCCGCCCAGCCGTAGAGGAGATGAAGATTAGCGCACCATCGCGCTGCTTTCGCAAATGGGGCACAACAACCCTGCACGCGACGAACTGGCTTTCGACATTGACGCGAAAGACGCCTTGCCAATCCGCAAGATCAATATCTTCAATGTGAGATGTCGGACCAGAGATTCCAGCATTGTTCACTAGTGCATCTAAACCATCGAAGCAACGGATCGCGCCTTCCAGGAACTTCGTTTGCGCCGCCTCATCCCCGACATCTACGAGCTCTGCGCGGACCCCGGGCAACTCTTTACGCAGTTGTTCGATGCCCTGTTCGGAGATATCGCATGTTGCGACGCGCGCGCCAGTACCTGCCAGCTGGTTGACGATCGCGCGCCCAATTCCATTCGCTCCAGCGGTAACAATAACCCGCTTGCCTTTTACCGCCGTTCGCATTCCTCAACCTCCACCCGTGTTGCCCACTGTTAACAACAGCCGCGAAAGGTCCGCCAATCCCGACTGGAGAGTCATGCTATTTCTGCTAAAGGCGACGCGAGCAACCTTACACAATTCTACATGCCATCGCTTTAGCTGCTCCAAGGAGCTAGGCGAAGATATACCGAGCCCCGAGACACCTTGCTCCATTCGCTCGAAAGGTTGATATTCCACTTCAGCTCCGATGCACGCCGTCTGTTTGACTACATCCGCACGTGGAATAACACCATTGATCAAAGCCGTTCGCCCATGGTTACATCTCCAAGTTGCTTTACTTCGTCAGGCAAAGAGTCGTCGAAGGATGATAGACCTTCACGATCTGCACTCAGAATAGAAATGCGAGTGTCGAATGAGAGCAGTTGCGCATAAGACACGTGACAACAGAGCCGACATTCTCGCTCAGTGGAACCTCATCTACTCTACGATGAATGTCTTTGAGCCGGAAGCCTCTCAAGGAGGATGATCCTGATAAACGAGCCAGCTCAGGCTTGCTTCATAGTATCGCCTCCTGTTCACTGAGGGCTAGTGATACATTTCTTTACTGCCAGCGCACCTACTTGTCCTGGTGAGCTGATCTCACCCGACGGAGTTTGGCGCCAGGGCACGGCTGCAGAAAAATAGCCATCCGGTGGTGCTTGTAGCATTTGCCGATGACGAACCCCGAGGCGGCATCGAGCGGCAAAAACAGCGAGCTCGTGCCTTGTCGCACATAGCTGTGCGTCCGGCGCTCCGATATGCGGCACCATCGGCAAGACCGGCTGCTCGCGATCGAGCGCCTGCATCTGGTTTTTCTCATTGATCCTGAGACGAGGGCGCCGACGATATCACGTACCTTAAGCCACCCGAGGTCACTTATCCAACTCTCGGGCAGGAAGAGACGCAATGCGCTCTGGCCGAAATTATCGCGCGGGGGCGGCCGGTGCGCGCTGAAGTGGCGCCCGAATTTCGGACCGGTTGACTAATTTGACGTCGCAACAGACGAAGCGAGAATGACGCAGAGGACGAGACGGAAGATTGACGTGGCGCTGAAGGCGAAGCTTGCGCTCGAGGCGCTGCGGGAGCAAGCGACGGGTGGCCGATGTGGCGCAGCTCTAATAGGTTCATCCGAACCAGATTTACGCCTGGAAGAGGCAGCTTTTGCAACAGGTGGCGCGAGCGTTCGAAAGCGGCAGCAGTGATGCTGGGGCCGACCGCGAGCGCGACATCGGGAAGCTGCACACCAGGATCGCGCAATTGATCATCGAGCGGGAATTTTGGCGAAGAGGGCCGGAAGATGATCGGCCCGGATCGCCGCGCGCTCGTGGACCGCGGTCGTCGTGAGCTGTCGGTGCGGCGCCCGTGCCAGCTGCTCGGCGCCGCCCGATCGCAACGATCGAGCGGCCGAACGAGGTCTGGTGCGCGGGACATCACCTACAGTGCGCGTGCCCCGAGAAATCGGTGAGGCATATGTGCGGAACGCATTGAGAAAGGAGGACTCTGACGCGCCTGCTTCCTGCTGTGAGGAAGCATGGGCCCAAGCGGCGGTGACCTGCTGTCAACTGGCAGGGTGACGTACCCCGCAGGTAAAGGGGATTGAGGCGAAACCGTACGCCGAGATGGTTCCCGAGCCTAGTATAGGAAGGTTGAAGAACACGAACCGGTTGATCCGCGTCTTTGGGCCGAAATGCCTCGGCCTACACGGTTTAATAGGCGGAATGCTGAATGGTGTCGAAGGATATGTAGCCGGAGACAATCCGAACGCGAGCGTTGATGTATGGCGTCCTGCGTGGGGCGAAGGGAGACGGCACCTGCTTGCAGCAAGCAAGGGAAAAGACTGCGACCGGCAACTTCACCGAGGCGCTGGTAGTCCAACATATGAACGAGGGAAGGCATGAGCGGAATGGCAAGAGAGTTGACCCCGATGTCCGTGATGCTGACAGAACTCCTCCAGTAGTCGGAGGCCGGGAAAGCCGGTCACATGGCGAGGGGGAGCAGTTTGTCCTCGACGCACGCCTGCTGGCGCAACTTGGCGTAGCGCAGGCGGGTGGCGAGCCGCTTGTCGTGACGCAGCGAGGCTTCACGTTCGAGCCGTAGCGCGAGCCAGTCGGCGTGACCGAGGCTTGCGCTCTCACCGGTTGCTTCGATGTCGACGAAGGCCTTGGCCCTCCCGTGGAGGCCGAGGGCGTTGAGGCGGTCGAGGGTTGGATGAGTGAGCAAGGGATGGTCTCCTAATTGTAGTAGCGCGGTCCGCGGATGTTGGCATGCAGGATCGGCGCATCGTCCGCGGAGCGCTGATGAGCGGGACGCCGATCGAGATTGTTGGCGAGGATCGACTTGACTGAGCCGTAGGTACGCCCGCCGATGTCGATCGCCCGCGCGACCGCCGCGTCGAGGCGCTCGCGCCCGTAGGAGGCAGCGAGCCGCAGAATGCCGAGGCAGTCGCGGAAGCCTTGCTCGGGGCGTGAGCGTTTGTCGAGAATGAGGTCGCACAACGCGCTGGTCGCCGCCTGATCGCGGCGGCGTCCTGGCGGATGCGCGCGATGGTCCAGCCGGCGTAGCGCCGATGGCTGGGGGCCATGTGCTCCGGCACGGTGGTGTGTTTGTGATTGCCGCTCATGCGCTGATGCGCGCGATCCGCTCGCTCTTGTGGAAGATCTCTATGCGGGCCGTGAACCGCACCTCGACCTCGGCGCGGACAAAGCGATGCGGGACGCTGTAGTAATGCTTCTCCACCTCGACGTGGTAATCGAGGCTGACGCGGCGGATCCGCCACTCGGCGAGCACGTAGGGGGGCACCGGCATTGGCTTGAGCGCCGGCCGGTCGACCTCCTCGAGCAGCTGGCGGCGCGTCACGCCGAGCCGCCGGATCGGCCGTTCCTCGTTGAGCCTGGTGAGCAACTCGCCGATCGCCGCATTGACCTCGGCCAGGCTGTAGAAGGTGCGATAACGCAGGTGGCCAAGCAGGCAGCGCTCGACGATGAGGACGGCCTGCTCGACCTTGGCCTTGTCGCGCGGCTTGCGCCGCCGCGCCGGCAAGATGGCGGTGCCGTAATGCGCCGCCATCTCCGCAAAGGTACGATTGATCTGCGGGTCGTACAGGCTCGCCTTGATGACGGCAACCTTGGTGTTGTCGGGCACCAGCAGCGCTGGCACGCCGTCGCCGCGAGGCGCCAACATGGGCGCTGATCCAGTCGGCGAGCCCCTGCGTCCACGTTGCCTGCGCGTAGGTGAAGCTCGATGCACCCGAGCACGGCGACGAAGATCTGCGCCGTTCTGCGCTCACCGGTGAGGCGGTCGACCACCACCGGCACGCCATCGCCGGCATAGTCGACGAACAGCTTGTCGCCGGCTGCATGGGCCTGGCGCATTGTCACCCACAGACGGCGCTCCCAGGCGCGGTACAGCTCACAGAAGCGCGAGTACCGGTATCCGCCGGGCTCGGCGGCGATGTACTCCTCCCACAGGATCGACAACGTCACGTGCTTGCGTTTGAGCTCGCGGTGCACGGTCGCCTGGGGGACTTCAAATCGGAATGGTGGGCGAGATCATCTCGGAATACTGGAGGGTTCAAATAGGTTCCGCGTCGCAGATCTCGCGGCAAGTCCAGCGCGGGACCTATTTGAAGCTGGATTGAACGAAGCCTCTGCTTGTGAGCGAGGACCTATGGGGGCTCGATCTAGGCGCCGGCAGGCGCGATTGACCCGATGTCGGGCCCGCGAGCGGGTGTGGCCGCAAATTGCCGCTGATGTTGGCAGCAGAGGATGCCGCCGTCGATATCGTCGAACGGCGCGTCAAGCCCAAGCGGCTGACTATCGCCCGTTCGCCAGGCGTTCTGAGCGTGCTTGATCGTTCCGACGGAGAACGTCGGCATGGCGATGCCTGCGGTGGGAGCGACCAAGTTGAGGCAGTCGGTCATGATGTATCGCAGCGAGGTGCCGCGCGTCGCGGCGTTGGCGCACGCGGCACAGACCCAATCTCGACCATGCGGCCTCCGCAGATGGGGCATAAGTCGAGGCGGTGACCAATGAGGATGGCGCAGCGCTCACGATAGTCGACAGCTTCGGCAGGCGGAGGTGGCTGCGGCGCCTCAAGCGCCGCTCGGATGCGCGCGAGTTTGGCGGCGCGGCAGGCGTTCGCCAGGAAGCCAAAATGACGGATGCGGCGGAACCCCTTCCGCAATATGTGGAGCAGAAAGCGACGAATGAACTCCTCAGTGTCCAGCGTCATCACTTTGGATTTGTTGCCGGCGCGATAATCCTTCCACCGGAAGCGGACGTGGCCCTGCTCACAGGTGAGAAGCCGGCCGTTGGCGATCGCAACGCGATGGGTGTAGCGCCCGAGATACGCCAGAACCTGTTCTGGTCCGCCGAAGGGACGCTTGGCGTAGACGACCCACTCGACCTTGCGGAGGACGTTGAGATGGCGGGCGAATGCCGCTGGTTCGACGAGGTGTGCGAGATGGCCGAAGAACTGGAGTTTGGAGCGATCGAACGCCGCCTGCAGGCGGTCCAGGAATAGCCGACGATACAATCGTGACAGGACGCGAACGGGAAGGAAGAAGCCGGGGCGACAATGAACCCAGCGTCCATGAGGGGCGATCCCGCCGCCCGGCACGAGGCAATGGGCATGCGGATGATGCGTCAGGGTCTGCCCCCAGGTATGGAGAATGGCGATCATCCCGGTCTCGGCACCGAGATGCTTCGGGTCGGCGCTGATGAGACGGATCGTCTCGGCTGCTGCTTTGAGTAGGATGTCGTAGACCACCGCCTTATTCTGCAGCGCGACGGCGGCCACGGGCGCCGGCACGGTGAAGACGACGTGGAAATAGGGGACCGGCAGTAAGTCGGCCTGGCGATCGGCGAGCCATTGGGCGCGCGCGAGCGCTTGGCACTTTGGGGAGTGCCGATCGCGACAGCTGTTGTAGGCAACGCGAACCAGGCCGCAGTCGTCGCAGCGCTCGATATGGCCGCCGAGCGTCGCTGTGCGGCACGCCTCGATGGCCGCCATGGCACGGCGCTGGTCGGACGAGAGCCGAGAGCCCTGCACGGCACGAAACGCAACGCCGTGGCGGCGGAAGATGTCCGCCACCTCAAGCACGGGGCGCATATGCGTGGCTCAGTCAGGTGGGATCAACCTGAATGGAGAGCCCACGAATGGGCTGGTCGTGCGGGCGAGCAGATTGGTCGCAACCTGTGCGTAGCGGGCGGTCGATCCGAGATCGGCATGTCCGAGCAAGACCTGAATTGGCGGCGGCGATCAAGGTGAGACTTCGCTCTCATCCCGATTGTCGCGCCATAACAGCCGCAATAACCGCAACAGAACAGCGCTGTCGGCAGCGTGATATCAGGTCGGAGCGGTCGAGAATCCAACTAACAAACCGGCCTCTGTGGCCCCACGCGGCTTCCACTTCACAGCCTGTTGTAGCTGTCGTGAAATTAAGCATGACAACGCGGCTGTATCCATACTCGCCCGACGCTGACCTTCCGATTATTCAAGGATGGAGCATTTCGCTGTCCCATCGTATTCCCGCCAACAAGCGCAAGCATCTCTCCGTCAACTACCTAGACTTAGTAATTGAGTACAGGCCAGACTCGTGTAACTAATTCATAGATGAACGCCGGTTCAGAGACCTGGACATTGCTATTCGAGCGCTGCGGGTCGGCAGGCGCGAGGGAGGCAGAAATGAGCGAGCTGACAGCAGAGAGGGCCGTGGCCTTCGCGAGGATAGCGCTTTGTCACACGGGCCGAGAATATTCGAACAAGCTCGACTTCATATCCTGACCGGCTCGAACGATAAGGCGCCGCGCGTGCTCTACCCGATCTTCTACGACAGCTTCTGGCACTCGTCGGTCCACACCCACTGGCTGCCGGCGCGCCTCTATCAAGGCTTCGCGGATTTCGGGGCGGCAGGCGAGATCCGCGAATCGTTGGAGGGTGCGCTGCGAGCCGACAAGGCCGCAGGCGAGCTCGCCCACCTGAATCAGCCAGCATCAACGCGCGGCTTCGAGCGGCCGTTCGGCTGGGGCTAGCTGCTGATGCTGCAGGCTGAGCTCGAGGCGCACGGAACCGACGAGGGCCGGCGCTGGACCAGCGCCCTCCGTCCCCTCGCGCAGGTGTTCGCGACGCGCTCCCAGAGCTGGCTGGCACTGGCGACCTACCTGATACGTGTCAGGACGAATAGAAACTCCGCCTTCGCTCTCGTGTTGGCGAGGCGCTACGCTCTCGCCGCCGACGACCGGAAGCTCGCCGAGGCTTTCAACAATGCGATAATCCGCTCTTCCGTGAACCTTGCTCGCTTCATTAGTCGGGCGTTCGTCCGGCCGCGGTATAATCCCCGCCGGAGCAAATGCGCTTTGCGAAATCGGCTAACCTGGCTAACAAGCACGGGATCTCCGAAGCGAAGGTCTATAGTTGTAAGGTCAAATTTGGCAAGGAGGTTCCGAGGCGAAGCGGCTGAAGGCCCTGGAAGAGGAGAACACGAAGCTGAAGAAGCTTCTGGCCTAGCAGATGATGGTCGTGGCTGCCCTTCGCGAGCTGCTTTCAAAGAAGTGGTAAGGCCCGGCATTCCCGAGGCTTATACCGCCCACCTCACTGGATCCGCTAAGCAACCCCGAATAGCTCCACCGATCGTCCGGTGCTCCAACGCCACTTGGCGTACAAATCCAGAAGCTCTAACCGCCGCCGGATGAAAACGCAGTGGCAGGTCACTGGTCTTGCGACGAATAAGAACATCTGCTCCCAAATGGTGCCAGTCAGAAGTTCACGCGCCTTAACCTAATCGTCTTGGGGATCTATCGAATGCAAAAGGATAACATGAAAAAAAGGCCAATGCTCCGTGGGAAGATCGAGGAGATCATCTACGCTCAACTCGAGGCAGGCGAGGACCTGCTTCGAGCCCTTTGGGACATCTGCAGGCAAAACGACGTCAAGACCGGAATCCTTCTGGATGCGACCGGCTCGATGGCAAAAGTCAGGATACAGCGGTATCCTCACGAGCCACGAGAAGGCGGAATAGAATCGATCGATTTCGTTGAGATCCCGGGCCCACTAGAGGTGAGCGCGCATGGCATCATCGGGATAGGATGGGTCCCGGTCAAGTCAGTGACACCGTCGCCGGCGCTTACCCGTGGCGGCGGCCACACAGGTTTCGGTGCCGGCGGCTGGGAGGGACACGAGAGCCCTTATCTCCACGTTCATATTACGGTATCGAGCGCCTCGCAGACGGTCTGCGGGCACCTCATGGAAGGATCACTTCTCAATCTTACTAATCACAATGGGAAAGCTGATGTGCCCTCGCACTTCACCGTTGCTATCGCAAAGGTCTCTGAAGTCATCCTAAGGGCGACCTTCGACAAGAGCGGCTACTATCACGATCTCATACGGGCATAGAAGGAACAAGGTGATGGCCTGAGGATGCTGGAAAGAAGGCGGCGTAACCTCGTGCAAATCTGCCAACATGGAGAGGCTTGTTGACGGACGATCGAGTAAGTAGCCAATCTCGGGGGCGCGACTTGAGCTGTGGCCGGTTTGAAATTCACCGGCGTCTTCCGACGAACGGACGCCGAATGGTAAGCGCCCTTGCACCCGGGTCGAGCCCGCTCCAATTGGTCTCGTACTCGATACTGCGCTCACAGTGCAGAGGCTAGCATCGGGGCGGTTCGTATTTGCAAGGACGATCGAAGAACAACTCCGCAAGCCGCCACATGTCCGGCAGGCGTCAAATCGCCTGAAGGGAAACTGCCGCACATTGCCCTTGGCGATTCGTCGGAATCAATGGCCAGCTTCATCGGAATGCACAGGAGAGACGGTCTCGGTTGTCTGAACAGCAATCCCGCGTCGATAAGTGGAGCTTCTGCCAGAGTTAGGCTGCCGCGCGGAACGGCAGCTGGTTGAAGTAAGCTTGATCCGGAGTGCCGCGGTCAAGGCTCGAGTGGGGACGCCGGCCATTGTAAAAGTCGAGGTATCGGCCGATCGAGGCGCGGGCGTCGGACACGGTGTCGTAGGCGCGCAGATAGACCTCCTCATATTTGACACTGCGCCACAGCCGCTCGACGAACACGTTGTCGCGCCAGGCACCCCGACCGTCCATGCTGATTGGAGCCTGCTCTCAGGTTTGTATGAGGAAACTAGCAATTCAGGTAGCTGTAGAGCCAATTACGAGCGTGGTAGAAGCAGCGCCGCTCGGTTATGGCAAATCCTCAATCTGACATTGTGGGAAAGACCAAGCTGATCTCACCTCAGTAGACGGCGCAATATCTCATATTGACTGCCCGCAACCACGAGATGTGGCGCTGCTTGCTGATTGCCTAGATGGGATCGGAGCGGCAACGGACTGAAAAGTCGTGCCTTTCATCGCCGCCGTCGAGCCAGCCACAAATCAAGCTCCTTCGATATCGTGATCGTCTGGAAAAACGCAGGAAGATGGAGAATGCAAGTCATGCTTACGTGGGATTACATCATCGTCGGCGGCGGTTCGGCTGGCTGCGTGCTCGCCAACCGCCTGAGTGATGATGCGAAGTACAACGTCCTGGTGCTCGAGGCCGGTCCACGCGACAGGTCTATGTGGATTGACATCCCAGCAGGCTGTAGGAAGCTTCTGAAATACAAGAAGTTCAACTGGAACTATGAGAGCGAGGCAGAGGACGGCCTTGTCGGACGGCGCCTTCCCTATCCGAGTGGTCGCGTGTTGGGTGGCTGCAGCTCGATTAACGGCATGCTCTATGTGCGCGGCCAACCACTCGATTACGACAAGTGGAGCCAACTCGGCAACCGGGGCTGGTCGTATCAGGACGTGCTGCCCTACTTTAAGAAGTCGGAGCACTACGAGGGCCTCGGCGATCACTCGCGCGGCGATGCTGGGCTGCTCAATGTCCGCGATGTGGAGGAGCGCGATGTACTTGGAGACGCTTTCATCGATGCCGCCGAAGCCAACGGCTATTCGTACAATAAAGACTACAACAATGGACGGCAGGATGGCTTCGGCTACTGTCAGGCAACGACCAAAAATGGCCGGCGCTGGTCGGCAGTTCGTGCCTTCCTGGATCCGGTGCGCAGCCGATCGAACCTTCGCATTGAGACAGATGCGCATGTGATGCGCATCCTGCTTGAAGGCAAGCGCGCGGTCGGCGTCGCCTATACCGTGAACAACGAGAAGCGCGAGGCTCGCTGCGGCCGTGAGGTGATCCTCTCGTGCGGCGCCGTCCAGTCACCGGGCGTGCTAGAGCGTTCTGGCATCGGTCAGCCTGAACTCCTCAAGGCGTCTGGCATCGAGGTTCGGCATGAACTCAAAGGGGTCGGCGAAAATTGCGGCAATCACTTCGCACCGTTTATGAGCTGGCGGGTGAACCTGCCGATCACGCTCAACGAGCGGACCCGAGGGCTGAGGCTCCTTCGGGAGATCGCACTATACTTCGTCAGCGGCACGGGTGTGCTCACCCGGTTAGGGCCCTTAGTGTTCGGCTTCGTGCGCACGGAGCCCAGCTTGAAGACGCCCGATGTGCAATTTATCATGGCGCCAGCAAGCTATGACAGGGCGCGCGCGGGACACCTTGAGAGTAAGCCTGGTATGACGGTGGTGATCAGCCAGTGCCGGCCTGAGTCGCGCGGTTCGATCCACATCAGATCGTCTGCAGCTTGTAGCCAGCCCGCAATTTGGATGAATTTCCTCTCAGCGCAAACCGACCGGCGCTGCACGATTGCGGGTATGCAGATCGCGCGCAAGATCATGCAGCATCCGGCCATCGCCAAATACATCGAGTTCGAGCACTATCCCGGCAACAAGGTACAGAGTTACGATGAATGGCTCGATTATGCACGCCGCACCGGTGGAACGATGTATCATCTTGTCGGGACCTGCAAAATGGGTAACGATCCCATGGCTGTAGTCGACGATCGTCTGCGCGTCCACGGCCTTGCTGGGGTGCGTGTTATCGACGCATCAATCATGCCGACTGTACCATCTGGTAACACTTACGCGCCTACCCTCATGGTGGCCGAGAAGGGCGCTGATATGATCAAGGGAAATCCTCGAGCGGTATAAAATGCCGGGGCCAAGGCTCCGGCCATCCTGCGTGCAAATCGGATTATTGTCGGCCGGTATCTTCTGCCTCAGCTTGCAGCAGCGGCACTTCAGCCTACGGGGTGGGTCGCGATGAAGGGTAAGCGTAGCTCTGCGGCGCTTTTGATTGGCGCTTGCGTCTATTTTGATCGCAGCTTGCGCGGGCGTGGCTTCCAAATTCCGGACAATGCGTTGACGGCGGCGTCGATCGCCTTCCGGTCGATGACGTTGGGATCGAAGTTTTCCGGCCCCCAGAGGCGCATGTGTTCGTGCTCCGGATGGGCGGGGTCGCCGAGGGCATCGAGGTATTCAGCATAGCCTGGTGCACCGCCGACGTCTTCCGGAGGACAACGGCCGGCGGCCTCGAGCAAGAATGGCAGACCGTCTGTTGGCTGTTGTCGAACCATTTTTCGAGCTTGGTCACATGATCCCAGCTGTCGCCGAAATCGTAGGTAAGCGCTAAGCCGCCCTTTCAATTACCCATAATCTTTGCCTCGATCGCGGCTCCCAGTTCGATATCAGTCAGCCGTGATAGTCCGCGCCAGATAACGGTATTTCCTGGAGGCGGATCGTTGGCTCGGGCCAAATATCCTCCGAGCCGCGCGATCTTGACGACATAGTGCGAGAGCGTGCTTCGGAGGGCGATCGCCACCCTGTCTTTCACCAAATGATAAGAAGCCTGAGTTCGGGATCTGTCAGCCCCGTCTGCGGTAGGGCATTCGGCGAGGAACGATTGAGCATCGTCATCCAGAAGACGCGCCAACTTACAATGCAAAAAACAGCGATCAGATTGACCAGACGGTCAGCGGTTCGCAATTTCGAGTCCTCCGCCTTGCAGCCTGATTTGAGGATGGAAGACTTCGATCTTCCACCTCAACGCGTACCATTCGATCTTCTCGACGGCGTCCTTGCGCGATTGGACCGAGAGATCGGGGAGGAGCTTCCATTCGATCTTCTTTCGCCGCTTCGGCGTTCCCCGCTCTTGAGCATGGATCACGGTCAGAGTGAGTGCGGGATATTTCTTCTGCTTACCGATCGGCGGCAGAATTCGAAGCTTGCGGAAACGAATTTCGAGAAGCGCTTCATCCGGATCGCCTTTGTCGTCCTTGACCTTGATCCGATGTAGGCCTTTGACCGTAACCTCGTCCATTTCGTCGGCAATTGTATGATTGCCGTCCCCGGCAAGCCGATCAACACAGGATCGCACCAACAAGTGTGTTCCAACCTCCTCGGCCAGGCAAAACAGCTCATAGATATCGCTCTCGCGATCACCAATATGAACGCATCGTCCAGGGGCGGCGAGAACGTCGGTCGATTGCCGTAAATTCTCCAGCCAGCGGATACTCTCCTTCTGCTCGATCGGAACACGCGTCGGATTGATCTTCCGCTAGCGCCGTCGTCCCCTTGAACTTCTTGCGTGTCCAAAACTTGATTGCCGCCAGTCCGAGCGGAAGCCCCTCGGTCGTCACGGCGAGGCTCGAATGCATCAGGATGCCGCACTGTGTGCGCCCTGCCGTCTTGCGCGTAAAGCCAATCAAATCCGGCTTCTCGCGCTTGAAGCTGAATTCCGTCGTGTCATAGAGAACGAGGATCAGTCCCTTCGTCGCCGTTACGCGCCCGCGCGTCGCCTCGAAATGACCGCAAAGAATATCCGCCTCGTTGACCCCTTCGTTGGAGAAGAAGCGATAGGCGGCCTTCGTGTTGGCCAAGTCCTGACAAACCAGCGGGATGCTTTGTCCCATGTCGCTCCCGATTTGTGCGAGCAGTTTGCAGAACCGGCGGCCAAGCCGCTCATCCTTAAAGTCGCATCCCGCAGCTTCCCGATCAACCCACGTCTCAATACCGGTCGTCAATCGCTGAGCACGCGCCTCCGCGCGTTCCTTCACCAAGCCCATCGAGCACCCCACGCCTCCGAATCAGTGCTCAACAACGAATCACTCCAAATCCGATGTCAAATGTGGGTAATTGAAAGATTGGCTGAGCGCTTACGGGGTGCTCCCAAGATCGCGCACAGACAATCTAAAGGGCCGCGTCGCTACGCTTACGATGAAGGAGATGCCCACTCCAGACTATTACGTTCCCAAATTGAAGACCTGTCAGCGGGTCCGTCTGATCAAAAGCGCTCGATAGGACATCTTGCGCACCCAGCGATGGCCGCTGTCGGCGGTGCCTCGCGACATCCGTAGCGCCGCCCGATCGTTTGACTGCTACTTGCGGCTGGGCCACGCAACGGCGCTGGCGATAGAGCTATTCTGCTCCTGCCGGCACGCGTAGGCTTACGGGTGGGGCGACATCTTGCACTACTTGGCGAACAAGACATGGGCGAGCATGCTTGGGTCCTGCACGTCCCGCGCAATAGGGTACGAGGAGACGGCGGCTAGGTGATCGCTTCGCAGGACCGGCAGACGAACTTCTCGCGCACGCGCTAAATTACTTTCCACTGGCGCGGAAACAAGCTCCAATCTCTCCGTCACGCCCATGCCAATCTTGCGCAACCGGCTATCGCCGCAGCATGCGGCAGGCCGCAGGCACCGGATAAGACAAGGCGCTCCCACGGCAATGCTCCGGCCGCGGCCGTCGGGCCGGCTCGCGGCGCTCGAACGATGGCACCCGCAATCTTCTCGGCTGCCATTTGCGCCGCGATCTCGGCTTGCGCCGTGTTCTCCGGCAGGTCGGATAGCTGTAGCTCGAGCCGGTCCACCAATGCGCGTCGCGCCTCGACGCGCTGCAGGACTTAATCGCGTTGGCCGAAGAGAGCGGGGGGCGCATCCCCATCGAACCTCGAGAGGTCTGGCGCGGTTTGCCGGAAACGCTCCGCCAAGCGATCGCAGAAGATCTCGGCCAAGTCCTGCGGCAGATGAGCAATGGGCTCGGCACTCGTCAAGCCGGATCACCTGGACCGCAAAGCAGTGGTGTATGTGCGGCAATCGACGCCACACCAAGTGATCATCAATAAAGAGAGCCTCAAGCTTCAGTACGCCCTCTCACAGCGCGCTCGCGAGCTCGGATGGCGCGAGGTCGACATCGATGTGATTGATAGCGATCTTGGGCAGAGCGCCGCTGCGGCAGCCCACCGGAAAGGATTCAAGGATCTGGTCGCACGCGTCACTCTTGGCGAGGTCGGTCTTATTCTATCGATGGACGTGACGGCCTGGCGCGCAATTGTTCGGATTGGTACCCGCTGCTTGATGTCTGCGCGCATCGCCGTTGTTGATCGCCGACCGTTATGGCATCTAAGATCGCGGAACCCCCAATGGCCGCCTGCTGCTGGGCCTGAAGGGTACGATCTCAGAGCTGGCATTGCACACGATCAAAAGCCGGATGACCGCCGCGCAAATGATGCGGGCCTTTGTTGGCCGCGGCTTGGCACTGCCTCGCGGCGATCGCCGTGGCGATCTGCGCTGGCAGCCTGCCACGGTGTCAGCCGTGACAGCGATCCTCAAGAATCCGGCCTATGCAGGCGCCTTTGTCTATGGAAGGGCTTGGCAGAAGCCATCCCAAAAGCAGTCGAGACGATCATCCCGCACATGACTGCCGGTGCGGCACCGGCTGGTGATCCCGGGACAGCCGGGCTACATCCATCAAGCGAAAGTAACATCCTCAGAGCCTGACCGAAAAAGGGTGAGCGGTTTTGGCCGGCTTGTGATTCCTTCGGATTTGCAAAGATTCGAGGGAGGACACCATGCCGGGGACCAAAACCGCTCGCATCCAGTATCAGCGCGATGGACTGCGTTACGCAAGCGATCTGACCGATGCCGAATGGGCGCTGATCGCCCGGAAGATGCCGC
>NZ_JADPKU010000045.1:0-22042 GCF_023074095.1 Bradyrhizobium sp. 137 | reverse complement strand
AAGGACAGTGGAAGGCATGCTCGCTTTCACTCTTCGCCGCGCCGTTCAGGCCATCGGCGTCATGTTCGCCGTCGGCATCATCGCCTTCTCGATGTTCCGCTTCGCCGGCGACCCGTCAACCAGATCGTCTCGATCGATACGTCGGCGGCCGAACGCGAAGCCGTGCGCAAGTCGCTCGGCCTCGATGATCCCGTGCCGGTGCAGTTCATGCGGTATTTCGGCAATGCCGCGCAATTCAAGTTCGGCGTGTCCTATCAGTTCCGCCAGCCGGTCTCGACGCTATTGATGGAGCGTATGCCTGCGACGCTGGAGCTTGCGATCTGCGCGACCGTCTTTGCAATGGTGCTCGGCATCCTGATGGGCGTCTATTCGGCGCTCAAGCGCGGCACCGTGCTGGCCAAATTATTCCAGGCGGTTTCGCTGATCGGTATCTCACTGCCGACTTCCTGATCGGCAGGACGAACACCCCAATCGGTAAGCCCCTCTCGGAGCAGAGGCACCCCAAGCATCGTACGTAGGTTAGAGCGCCTTCGGCGCGGACGAGGGCGCAAATTCGGGGTCGGCCTGCACATCCGGGACGTGGACCGTCTTGCCATCGAGCAATGTACGCCCAACCACGCTTCCCCGTTCAAGGACGGAAGCGACCGGTCACGGTGGGAATGCCCGTCGCTTTGGCAGCCATTGCGGTCGGCTAGCCGATGATCACGATCACATCAGCGTGGTGCGTCTTCAGTTCGGCAACCAGCCCGGGAAGCTTTGCGACATCGCCCATCGCCCCGCGCGGCTCGAAGGTCAGGTTTTGACCGAGGACGAAACCGCGCTGGCCCAACACCTTGATCAGGATCTGGCCCGCCGGGCTGGTTTCGGTGGCCGGGGCGTTCGGCGTCACTGTCGCGAGCCGATAGACCTTGCCCGCCTGCGCTGCTGCCGCAAACGGCCGCAGCAGCGTGACAGAACCGAGCCCGCCCAGGAATTCGCGGCGCCTCATCATGATGTCCGTGCCGGGGCACAACGACACCCGGCGGGAGACTAGCACGGCATAACAAAAAAGCGGCAACAGCGATTGCCATTGCCGCTTTTCGGCTTCGATTGAACCCGCCTCAGGTCGGCCGCAGCGCCTTGGAGCCAAGATCGAGATCGAGATCGTTGACCTGCTTGTTCCGCTCGGAATCAGCCGCGGCGCGGTGGTCGGTCGCCAGCACGACGTAGACCGCGGGCAGCACGAACAGCGTGAACAGCGTGCCGATCGACATGCCGGCGACGACCACGAGGCCGATCGAGAAGCGGCTGGCCGCGCCCGCGCCGGTCGCAGTCAGGAGCGGGATCAGGCCCGTCACCATCGCGGCCGTGGTCATCAGGATCGGCCGCAGGCGGATACGCGCGGACATTTCGATGGCCGAGCGGCGGTCGAGCCGTTCATTCATCTGGAGCTCGTTGGCGAACTCCACCATCAGGATGCCGTGCTTGGTGATCAGCCCGACCAGCGTCAGCAGGCCGACCTGAGTGTAGATGTTCATGGTCGCCGCGCCAAAGAACAGCGGGATCAGCGCGCCGACGATCGCCATCGGCACCGAGATCATGATCACCAGAGGATCGCGAAGACTCTCGAACTGCGCTGCCAGCACCAGGAAGATGATGATCAACGCGAAACCGAAGGTGACCGCGAGCTGGTTACCTTCCTGAACATACTGCCTGCTGTCCGCCAGATAATCGTGGCTGAAGCCTTGCGGCAGCTTCTTGGCCTCGCCTTCGAGGAAATCGACTGCCGCACCAACGGTCACGCCGGGCATCGGCACGGCCGAGAAGGTCGCCGAATTGAGCTGGTTGTAGTGGGTCAGCGAGTTCGGGTCGGTCCTGGTATCGATCGACACCACCGTGGACAGCGGGAGCTGCTGGCCGGTGTTGGTCGTCACATAGTAGCCGCCGAGCGATTCCGGCGACAGACGCTTGCCGCGCGGCACCTGCGGGATCACCTGGTAGGAGCGGCCCTCGAGGTTGAAGCGGTTGACGTAGTTGCCGCCGAGCAGCACCGCAAGCGCGCTGCCGACGTTCTGCATGTTGATACCGAGGTCCTGCGCCTTGGTGCGGTCGATCTTCACCGTCACCGTCGGCTGGTTGTAGGCAAGATCGCTGTCGGAGACGATGAACATGCCGCTCTTGCGTGCGGCGTCCTTCAGCTTCTCCATCTGCTCATAGACTGTCTGGAATCCGGCGGTGGAGTTGATCACCATCTGGATCGGCAGACCGCCCGGCCCGCCCGGGAGCGGCGGCAGGTTGAATGCGAGGGCCTGCACGCCCTCGATCTTGGAGAGCTCGGCCTGCACCAGCGGCTTCAACTGGATCGACGAGCGCTTGCGCTCCTCCCACGGCTTGAGCAGCATGCCGGCGATGCCGCCCTGCGGCCCGTTGATGCCGTTGAGCACGAAGCGCAGATCGGTCTCGGGGAATTTCTGGAATTCCTTGTCGAGCTTCTCACCGTAGAAATCGATGTAGTCGATGTTGGCGTATTTCGGCGCCTTGGTCACCGCGAACACGATGCCCTGATCTTCCTCAGGCGCCAGTTCCTTCGAGGTGTGCATGTAGAGGAAGCCGACCAACCCGAGGATCGTCACCGCGAACAGGCCGGTGATCGCCTTGTAATCCAACGAGCGGTCCAGCTTGCGCCCGTACCACCGCGTGATGGCGCCGAACACCCGGTTCACAAGCTTGGAGAACCGGCCTTCTTCGGTGTTCTTGAGCAGCACCGAGCACATCATCGGCGACAGCGTCAGCGCGACCACGCCCGACACGATCACCGAGCCCGCCAGCGTGAAGGCGAATTCGCGAAACAGCGAACCGGTGAGACCGCCGAGGAAGCCGATCGGCGCGTACACGGCGGCGAGCGTGATCGTCATCGAGATGACGGGACCGACGATTTCGCGCGCGCCTTGCAGCGACGCCTGCACCGGTGTCTTGCCCTCTTCCAGATGGCGGTGGATGTTCTCTACCACAACGATGGCGTCATCGACCACGAGGCCGATCGCCAGCACCATCGCGAGCAGGGTCAAGAGGTTGAAGCTGAAGCCCAAGGCCAGCATCAAGGTGCAGACGCCGATCATCGACAGCGGGATGGTGACGACGGGAATGATGACCGAACGGAACGAGGCGAGGAATAGGAAGATCACCACGATCACGATGATCACGGCTTCGCCCAGCGTCTTCTCGACCTCGTCGATCGAGGATTGGATGAACTTGGTTGAATCGTATGCGACCTTCATCTTCATCGACGGCGGCAAATTACGTTCGAGCTCGGGGAACAGCGCGCGCACGCCCTTGACCAGCGTCAGCGGGTTGCCCTGTGGGGTCGCCTGCACGCCAATGAAGATAGCGTGTTCGCCATTGAAGGCGACGCTCGCGTCCGTGCTTTGGGCCGCAAGTTCGACGGTGGCGATGTCCTCCATCCGCACGAAACCGCCGTCCTTGGCCTTGACGATCATCTTCTTGAACTGGTTGACGTCGGTCAGGCCCGTATTGGTCGAGACGTTCGAGACGATGAGGTAGCCCTTGGTCTGGCCCGCCGCGGACTGGAAGTTGTTGGAGGCGATCGCGGCCGAGACGTCGGCCGGGGACACGTTGCGGCCGGCCATCTTCATCGGATCGAGCCACAGCCGCATGGCAAAGGTCTGGCCGCCCAAAATGTCGGCGGAGGCCACGCCGTCAACGGTCGACAGCACCGGCTGCACCACGCGCGTCAGATAGTCGGAGATCGCCGAGCCCGACAGCTCCTCGGACGAGAAGCCGAGATACATCACGGCCGTGGTCTGGCCCGTGGACTTGGTGACGATCGGGTCGTTGGATTCCTTCGGGATCAGGTACTTGACCGAGTTCGTCTTGGCCAGCACCTCGGTGAGCGCCTGGTTCGGATCGAAGTTCAGCTTGATGTAGACTTGGATCGTCGAGGTGCCGAGCACCGAGGACGAGGTGATGTAGTCGACACCCTCGGCGGAAGCGACCGCCTGTTCAATCGGCGTCGTGATGAAGCCCTGGATCAGGTCCGCGGATGCGCCGGGATACACGGTCGTGATGTTGATGACGGTGTTCGACAGCTTCGGATACTGCCGGATCGGCAGCACCATCGCCGCGCGCAGGCCTATCAGCAGGATCAGCAGGCTGACGACGACCGACAGGACCGGTCGCTTGATGAAAATGTCGGTAAAGGCCATCGCGGCGATCTCGATTTCTATGTCTCAAGAAAAGTGACCCGGCCAGGCCGGATCACTTGAGTGTGGGGAATCAGTAGCGCGGTGGCTGCGCGGGTATCTGCGGAGCGGGGTCGGTCGAAATCGACACCGCCGCGCCCGATTGCAGCTTGAGCTGGCCGACGGCGACGACCTTGTCGCCCGGCTTTACGCCTTTGAGGATTTCAACGCGACCCTCGACCCGGCTGCCGGTCTGCACGAAGGTGCGCACCGCGGAGAGGCTGGTCTTGCCGTCCTCTTCCTTCTTCTCGGTGATCACGAACACGGAGTCGCCGTACAGCGTGTAGTCGACTGCCGTCTCCGGCACGGTGATCACCGCCGGCTTGTCCGGCAGCACCACGGTGGTGGTCACGAACATGCCCGGCTTGAGGATTTTCTCCGGATTGGAGACGGTCGCCTGCACGCGGATGTTGCGGGTGTCGGCCGAGATCTGCGGCTCGATCGTGGTGATCTTGGCGTCGAAGGTGCGGCCCGGATAGGCGTCGACCTTGAGCCGAACCGATTGGCCGACCTTGAGGTTGCCCGAGTCCTTTTCCGTCACCGTGAAGTTCGCCCACAGCTGCGACAGATCGGTCAGAGATACGATCGCCGTGCCGGCCGTCAGATATTGTCCAACCTCGACCTTGCGTATGCCAAGATCGCCGGAGAACGGCGCGCGGACCAGCTTCTGCGAAATCAGCGCCTCGGTCTTGGCGATGCCGGCCTGCGCCTGGTCGTAGGCGGCCTGAGCCTGATCGACGGTCGCCTGCGGGCCGAACTGGCGCGAGGCCAGCTGCTTGGCACGGTCGAGTGACAACTGCGCGACGGTGGCCTGCGCCTTGAAGCTCGCCAGATCGCCCTGCTCGGCCGCGTCGAACAGCTGCGCCAGCGGCGTGCCGGCTTCGACACGCGTACCGGGCTCGAACTTGATCTCGGTGACGCGGCCGTTGACGTCGGCACTGACGTCGACCTGGTGCACGGCGGCGAGGCCGCCGACCGCGGTCAACAGGTTCGGCACCACTTCGGACTTCGCCTCAGCCGCACTCACCGCGGTCGGCGGCGGCTTGTTGTTGGCGAAGAACTGCTTGATCATCTGGCCGCGGAAATAGTTGAACCAGACCAGGCCACCGACGAGCACGCTGAGCAGCGTGCCGACGATGATGAACCACAGCACCGGCCGAACCGGTCGCTTGGGAGCCTTGTTGTCGATCGGTTCGCCCGAAATCTTGTGTTCGGTCACGATGTTCATGTCATGCACTTTCTGCAATCGCCGTCTTGCCGGCATTCGCGGCCTGATTGTGGCCCAGATGCGCAGCAATTGCGGCGTCGTTAAGTCCGATACCTCTCAGGAGAAACTCACAGAGCTGCCGCTCGAGGTCGTTCGCCTTGCCGTAAGCGAGACAGGGCGTGGCCGGCAGCCTGGTCAGTGCCGCCGTCATCAGCGAATGATGCGCGAACCAGAAAAGATTGAGCGGATGGCCGGTCCACGGCCGCGCGTCCCCGGCGGCAACGGCACGCTCGAGCGCGGCAACGAACACCGGCCCGATCAGCGTTTCGATCTTGGCATACAGCAAACGGGCGAATTCGCCACCATCCAAATGGCTCGTGGCCATCAGTCGCAGGCGCTGCGCCTCCTCCTGGTCGGGACCGTCGGCGATCTGAAGGAAGTGCCGGACCATGCCGCGGATCAGCTCGACCAGGGCAGCCGTCGACGGCTCCCGCTCGAGCAGCTCCATCAATGCTGGTTCCGCCTCGCACTCATCGCTGAGGATCTCGGCATACAGCGCCGCCTTGGAGGGGAAATGCTTGAACAGCAGCGCCTCGGAAATAGCAGCGGCGGCCGCCACGCTCTTGGTCGTGGTGCCGGTATAGCCATGCCGGGCAAAACAGCATTTCGCGGCACGGAGGATCAATTGACGCCTCAGGTCGCTCGTCATACGCAATGAGCTCATGTGAGTGAGCAAGCACTCACCCGCGCTAAAGTCAAGCTAATTGGTGCGACGCAACCTTTGAGACTATCAAAAGGTATCCTGGGGTTCTAAATCGGCCGGAAGCCGAGATCGCCGCGAATCCGGTTGATGATGTAAGTCCCGTCCCGGCTGGGCAAAATCCGCTCAAGGCTAGCGCTGTCAATCTGAACATTGGCAAACCTGAACATTGGCAAACCTGAGCGCGCGCTCTCCTGGCCCCCGACCGTGGTGAAATGGTCCTGGTGGCCCTTGAGATAGGCCATGAATACGACGCCGGTCTTGTAGAAGCGCGTCGGCGCCTTGAAGATGTGGCGCGACAGCGGCACCGTCGGCCCGAGCACGTCGTGCCGACCTCGTCGCCGGCGGCCAATCGCGACAGCGCGTAGGACGCCGCCGGCGCAATAGCGTCGAAGATGCCGAGCAGCGCGTGCGAGAAACCCCGCTCATCCCGGCGATCAGCTCCGCATATTGAGGTCGTCGCCGGTGTACATCTTGATGCGCTTGTCGAGGCGCCGTCGCATGTCGATCTCGCGCTGCTTGTCAAGCAGCGAGACCTTGACACCATCGACCTTGGCGGCGTTGCCGTTGATGATGGCAACGGCGGTGTCCATCGCCTCGTCGAGATCTTGTGTGCCCCAGTATCCCGTCAATGCGGGATCGAACATGCCGCCGAGCCAGTGGATGATCACGCGCTCTCGAACCTGCGGCAGCACGCGGTCATATACCTTGGCGTAGTCGTCGGCGTCCGGCCGAGTTTTTGCGAGCGCGCGATGCCATCAGAATGATGCGGCCGCCGACCTTCTCGACCGCGGAGATCTGCTCCTCATAGGCGCGGATCACGTCGTCGATGGTCTTGGCATCCTCCAGGCAAGACGATCGGTGCCGGCGCCCGAAAACACCAGCGCATTGCGCCGCTTCGCGGCAGACACCGAGCGCGTGATCAGCTCCAGCGAGGTCGGCCAGTCCAGGCCCATGCCGCGCTGCGCGCTGTCCATGGCCTCGGCGACACCAAGCCCGAGATCCCAGACGTGCTCGCGGAACGCGATGGTCTTGTCCCAATCGACCGCGACCGAGAGCCAGGGATCGTTGTCGCAAAGGCATCGGCGACAATGTGCACGGCCGAGAACGCGATGCAGTTGAGCGGACCTTCGAGCTTTGCGGGGAATTCTCGATCGAACGATCGGCTTTCGGCAGCTTGAGCGACAATGAGGACACCGGCTGGACGGGCCTGTTCATGATTTCGGACCTCTCCCCGTCATTGCGAGGAGCCACCCGGTCCGGCCTTCGGCCGGCCGGACCTAAACTCCGCGACCAAGCAATCCAGACTGTCTCCGCGGAGGCATTCTGGATTGCTTCGCTTCGCTCGCAATGACGGCTCAACAGACATCGACACTTGTGCAATAGACCTCAGGCCTTGATCGGGGCGACGTCGATCCAGCGCCGCTCCTTCCAGCTCTTGAGTGCGGATTCGGCGAGCTGCACACGTTTGACGCCTTCGAGCAGCGTGAACTTGTAGGGCTCATCCTCGTAGACGTGATGATCCTTGCGCGCGATGTCACGCTCGCACAGCAGGATCAGCGTCTCACGCGCCGACAGGTTCGCGCGCGCCGCCTCCTCGAGCAGGTTGTCGAGCTGGTCGCGGATGCCGGAGAGCTGCAACACCAGCATGGCCTCGAGCCGATCGATTGGCGCTTCGGTAGCTTTCTTTGTACGCGCCATCAGAAGCTCCCTCCGATCGCTGCTTCGTATTCGGCAAGAGGACGCAACAACGAGGGCAGTGAAGGCGCCGGCACTGTCGGTGTCGCGATTGCCGGTCGGCAGAAGGCGCCAGTGCGACCGGCAACCCCGTCGAGGTGGGCGGAATCGATGATCCGCAGCCGGCGACCTTCCGATTGCTTATGGACCGCAACCTCGCGCATGCCGTGGCGGATGCGCACGTCGCCGGCCGCAACCGTCACCGCCACGCGCTCGCCGATCGATCTTTTCAAGCGAGGTCTGATGCTTTGGCATCGCGGTCTCCGTTCCCGCAAAACATGGACGCATAAGCCCGACAACATTCATTAAAATAGGAAGAAACATAATTTACACCACTCCGACGCACCGGGGCGGCTATGCTAACGCCTGGACGGAGCGAGGTTCCCGTTGCGGGCTGGCTGATTCCTCGTGGAAAACGGCGAACCGTATCTGCCCAACCCGATCTTAGCCGAGACGGCAGACTCGGCGGCGTGCACCTCCCACCACAGGCCAGCGGTTCGCGTATCTCGCCAGCGCTGGTGAGGCGCCACGGGGCATCATCCGACGGTGTCTCGCCAGCCGACATGGAGGAAATCCATGAGGATCCAGACGCCGGACGGACCTGGGCAGCGAGTTCAATTTTGAACTCCTTGGATATCGGAGCGGGAGC
This sequence comes from Bradyrhizobium sp. 137, assembly GCF_023074095.1. Lineage (NCBI taxonomy): Bacteria > Pseudomonadati > Pseudomonadota > Alphaproteobacteria > Hyphomicrobiales > Nitrobacteraceae > Bradyrhizobium > Bradyrhizobium sp. 137. The sequence continues at coordinate 13,451 of NZ_JADPKU010000045.1, read as the reverse complement.
ACTCTATCAGAACTATGCGTTTCTCGGACAGTGCTTTTCGACGCGCGATTACGGAGCTCACGCAGACGCGAATGCTTGCTCTGGGAGGCTCAACGCAAGGGGGGTGATCGAACCAGCGGAATAAGAAAGACCCAATCAGCGACGGCTCCTTGGGGGCGGACCACCGCGTCTGGGCTGTGCGCTACAATTCGCCGCCAGCGGCCAAATTTTATTGATGGACGAGCCGGCGCTCCGCGGCAGCCACTACACATCTGCACGAGAAGCCGCGTGAACCGAGAACGGGTCCGCTATGCACCGGCCCAGCAACAGACTTACGCCGCCGTCACCCGTAAGTATTTTTACTCCGCTTTGCTTAGCACATCTGCTCTCGACTACGCGCCTCATCGCCAGGAATGCCCTCACGCGCGCCGCGGCACTTCAAGAAATTCATTTTCATTCGACGCTGCCGAGGTCAGCATGAGCGAAGCGTTGCGAGTAATCGCTGCGGCTTGGCTGTAGCGCGGCGCAGAAATTTACGCTAGCTTCTGCTTGCGAGTTTGCAAATGCGTGCCCGCATCCGATCTCTCCGAAGACAACGAGCGACCATTCGACCGCTTGCCCCCTCCCATCGTCAGAGCTGGGATAATCCGGACAATGACGAAATCTGGTTTGAGTTGGCGCGTGCTATCGGACGTCAGCTCGCATGGGATGAACATCACGGTTCGGGGCAGCCGATAGAGGACCGGCATGACGACAGCGTCATCGAAGAAAACGGCCGTACTATACGCCCGTTATTCCAGCGACATGCAAAAGGCGACCTCGATTGACGGTCAGCTATTGCTCTGCCGGAAGGTCGCATTGCGCAACAACCTCGATGTCATCGGCGAGTTTGTGGATGCCGCAAAATCTGGTCTTACCGAAGGTGCGAGGGACGGCTATCAACGTTTGCTCAACGGGGTGCGAAACCAGGACTTTGACGTGGTCGTGGTTGAACATTTCGACCGCTTGTCGCGTGATCCCGCAACCATCCAGCGTCTCAAGCAGGTTTTCGAGTTCAATGGCGTCGAGCTGATGGATCAGAAAGGGGTCTATGCGACCGCCACTGACATCAGCATTGCAAGTCTCTACAACACGATTTACAAGCCGCAGCTCGCCGAAAAGGTTCGGCGCGGCCATGACAACGCTGTTGCCAACGGAAGAATTCCTGGCTCATACGCCTATGGTTATCGACCGAGGCCGGGCGCGCCGGGCGAACGCGTGATCGATGAGAACGAAGCAAAGATTGTGCTCCGCATCTTCACCGAATATGCAGCGGGCCGCTCGACCCGAACTATCGCCGCTGATCTCACCCGCGAAGGCGTGCCCTCACCCGGTGCAACTCGTCACAAGAACAAGGCTGGTCGTACCACCTGGAATCATCAGTGCATCACAGGCGGTCGGCATGGTCGCGGCATTATCGGCAACGATCTATATATCGGCGAGATACATTGGAACGTTCGCTCGACAATTCTCAACCCGGAGACCCAGAAGAAACAGAAGCGCCGCAATCCAGAAGAGCGCCACATCATAGTCAAAAAGCCGGAGCTACGGATCGTTCCGCAAGTGCTCTGGAATCGAGCGCAGGAGGTTCGTAGCGCGCGCGCCGTATCTATGTTCGGACCGACTGGCAAGCCGCGGCGTCGCGCCGTGATCCCGCGCAACAATGAGCACCCGCTTGCCGGTGTGCTCCGGTGCGGCGTCTGCAATGGCCACATGCGAATCGCTCAATCCTCGCGTAACGGTGCACCGCGCGCGGCATGCGCGAGCGCGCATCAGCGGGGCACCTGCGAGCACACCCGCAGCTTCGACATGGACGTTCTGCTCGAGGATGCCTCCGACAAAATCCAACTGAAATTGCTTTCGCCGAAAGCCATTGAAGAGGCGATGTGTGCCTGGAAGGAGGAGCGCAAAAACGATCGGAACAAGGGCAGCGAACACGCTAAGCTAGAGCGTCGACGCCGCGTGTTGACTACCGAGATCGAACGCCTGTCATATGCCATCGCAAATAGCCGTCGGAAGCCGGACGAGTTGCTCAAGCGGATCGATGAGTGCGACGTGGAGCGGGAAAGCGTTGAAGAGCGCTTGCGGCTGCTGGGCGGTGGCGGCGAAAATGTCATCGGCTTCGATCACTCGAAATTCAGTGACGGATACCGTTCGGAGGTTAGAAGGCTGGTCACCGCGCTCAAGACGAATCCGAAGGCGATCGAAACTCGCGTCGCGTTCCGCAACTTGATTGAATGCATAGTAGTGCATCCGGTTCCCAAGCGGATGCCCTACGAATATACCCCCTACCTGAACAGCTCCGCGCTTTACGGCAAGAAGCTTTTCCCTGAAAACCGTAGCAAGGAGCGAGAAATCAGCACGTTTGCCTACTACGACAATGGCAAGTCAGGGAAATCCGTGTCCTCGTAATAGACGCGGACCTGCATGTGGTGGCGGCCGTCGCGGATCTCGCCGTCGAGATGAGCTGTCACGTCGCGAGCCTCTTGGCTTGTCGATAACCTGCCCGTTTTGCGCAAAAACTGCCGGCCGCGCAAGCCGAGCTAGGATACAACCGGCCGCCTCGTCGCACCCAGCGTCACCTCGACGATCTCAGGCGGCACGCCGACGCGGAGCGGCATGATGCTGCAACCGAGGCCGCCGGAGATGATGACGTCGCATTTCAGGCGGACATGGCCATAGGCGAGCCGGATGCCATGCTGCGGCGGGACTGCCGGCGACCAGCCAAGCAGCCGCACCTGACCGCCATGGGTATGGCCGGACAGTTGCAGCGCGACGCGCGCCGGGACGCGCGGCGCGATGTTGGGCTCATGCGCGAGCAGGATGATCGGCGCGTCATCCGTGACCTTGGCGAGCGTGGCGTTGAGATCGTCGGCACCGAAGTGCACCATGCTGCGGAAGCGTCGCGCCGGCAGGAAGGCGAGCTGATCGCCGAGACCCGCAAGCCAGAACGGGCGGCCGTCCTTGGTGAGACGCACGACATCGTTCTCGTAGACGGGTATACCGGCCGCTTCCAGTGCCCGATGCGCGATGGTTGGGCCATTCCCGGCCCGTTGCACGGTCTTGTCGTCCCAATAATCGTGGTTGCCCATGACGGCGTGAACGCCGAGCGGCGCCCTGAGGCCGCCCAGCACTCTGGCCCATTCGCTCGACGGGATGATGCGGGTGACCTGGTGCAGGCCGGCGACATAGTCGCCGAGCAGCACGATGAGGTCGGCATTCAGCGCGTTGGTGCGGTCGACGATGGCCTCGATCCGCTCCAGCGGCATCCAGGGATCGCAGGCATGGATGTCGGCGATGACAGCGATCTTCAGCGGAAGATCCGCCGGCCATTGCCGCGGCGCCGGATGATAGCGGGTAACGCGAAGCCGCAGCATCGGCTCGACGCCGACACCGTAGGCCGCGGTCGAGGCGCCGAGGGCGGACAGGGCGCCGATGGAACGGATGAAATGACGGCGAGTGATCATGGACGCTCGATGGTGATGCTGGTTCTCGATGCGACCCGATTGGAGCGGAATTGGGGTGCGCTCGTGCAGACCGTCTGCATCTCCGTGCAGGGACCTGCACAAGATTACCGGAAATTCATGATAACCGGAGCACTCTGCACTTGCGCAAATCAGTCGTCGCTCTCGTCCGAGCCGAACAGGCCGAACTGGGCCGCATCGCGCGAGGGCTCGGCGAGACCGAGATGACGGAAGGCGTGCGAGGTGAGCAGGCGGCCGCGCGGGGTGCGCTGGAGATAGCCGCACTGGATCAGATAGGGCTCGATGATGTCCTCGATCGCATCGCGCGGCTCGGACAAAGCGGCGGCCATGGTCTCGACGCCGACCGGGCCGCCGCCATAGTTCTGCGCGATGGTCGTGAGGTAGCGGCGGTCCATGGCATCGAGGCCTGCGGCATCGACCTCGAGCGCGCTGAGTGCGTGGTCGGCGATCTTGCGGTCGATCTTGTCGGCATCGGCCGCCGAGGCGAAATCGCGGACCCGGCGGAGCAGACGGCCCGCGATGCGCGGTGTGCCGCGGGCGCGACGCGCGATCTCGTTGGCGCCATCGCCGGTCATGCCGACATTGAGCACGCGCGCGCCGCGGCTGACGATGCTTTCCAGTTCTTCAATGGTGTAGAAATTGAGCCGCACCGGAATGCCGAAGCGGTCGCGCAGCGGATTGGTCAGCAGGCCAGCGCGCGTGGTGGCGCCGACGAGGGTGAATTTCGACAGCTCGATCTTCACCGAGCGCGCCGCCGGGCCCTCGCCGATGATGAGGTCGAGCTGAAAGTCCTCCATCGCGGGATAGAGCACCTCTTCCACCGCCGGACTGAGGCGATGGATCTCGTCGATGAAGAGCACGTCGCGCTCTTCGAGGTTGGTGAGGAGAGCGGCGAGATCGCCGGCCTTGGCGATCACCGGCCCTGATGTGGCGCGGAAGCCGACGCCGAGTTCCTTCGCCACGATCTGCGCCAGCGTGGTCTTGCCGAGGCCCGGCGGACCCACGAACAGCACGTGATCCAGCGCCTCGCCGCGCTTGCGCGCCGCCTCGATGAAGATCGAGAGGTTCTTGCGCGCCTGCTGCTGGCCGACGAAATCGGAGAGCGATTGCGGGCGCAGCGCGGTGTCGCCGACATCATCGCTGCGGCGCTCGGGCGAGACCATGCGATTGGCCTTGGGATCGCTCACTTCGCGAGCTCCTTCAGGCCGAGGCGGATGAGCTGCGCGGTCTCGGCATTCTCGCCCGCACTACGCGAAGCCGACGCAATCGCCGCGGCGGCTTGCGGTTGGCCGTAGCCGAGATTGACCAGTGCGGAGATCGCATCCGCCACGGGCCGCGGCGCGCGCTGGTCGTCGACGGCGCCGGCGAGATGCACCACGGCCGGATCGACATTGGCAAAGGCCGGCGTCTTGTCCTTCAGTTCGGTGACGATGCGCTCGGCGACCTTGGGGCCGACGCCGGGCGTGCGCGCCACCGCCCCCTTGTCGCGCAGCGCAATGGCATTGGCGAGGTCAGCCGGCGACAAGGTGCCGAGCACGGCGAGCGCGACCTTGGCGCCGACGCCCTGCACGGTCTGGAGCAGGCGAAACCATTCACGCTCCTGGTCAGTGCGAAAGCCGAACAGTTTGATCTGGTCCTCGCGGACATAAGTCTCGATCGACAGCACGGCCGCTTCGCTCGGCGACGGCAGATGCTGCAACGTGCGTGACGAGCAATGCACCTGATAGCCAACGCCGCCGACGTCGAGGATGACGAAATCCTCACCGTAGGAATCGATCAGGCCCTTGAGCTTGCCGATCATATCCCCACGACCTTCAGCCTGAACGCGGTGCTCTGGCGGTGATGAGCGTGGGTGATGGCGATGGCGAGCGCGTCGGCGGCATCCGCCGACGGCGGCTCGGCCTTGGGCAGCAAAATCTTGAGCATCATCGCGATCTGTTGCTTGTCGGCGTGACCGGCGCCGACCACCGTCTTCTTGACCTGGTTCGGCGCATATTCGGCGACAACGATGCCGAACATCGCGGGCGCCAGCATGGCAACGCCGCGGGCCTGGCCGAGCTTCAGTGTCGCAACGCCGTCCTTATTGACGAAGGTCTGCTCGACCGCGGCTTCCATCGGCTGGTGATCGGACAGAACGGCCGCGAGCCCCTCATGGATCGCAAGCAGCCGGCTCGCCAACGGCAAGTCGTCCGGCGGTTCCACCGAGCCGCAGGCGACGTAGATCAGACGGTTGCCCTCAGCCTCGATCACGCCCCAGCCGGTGCGGCGCAGGCCGGGGTCGATGCCGATGATGCGAACGGGGCCGCGAATCGGGAGCGCAGTCATGGGCCAGTGATAGCGGCTGGCCGCCCGAAGCGAAACAGAAACAGAACGGAAGTAACAGGGGAAGTGGGATACCGCGGGGCGCACCGCCGCTCAGCACACATTCCGGTGTCATACCCGCGAAGGCGGGTATCCAGTATGCCGCGGCTTATCGGTATTCTTCGAACGTCTCTGGAATGCTGGGTCGCCCGGTCAAGCCGGGCGACGACAGGGTTGAGACGCTAGCCGCCCATCTTCGCCATCAGCGCGTCCGACACCTCGAAATTGGCGTAGACGTTCTGGACGTCGTCGTGCTCATTCAGCATGTCCATCAATTTGAGCAGCTTCTCGCCGGTCTCGTCGTCGACCGACACCGTGTTCTGCGGCTTCCAGATCAGCGCGGCCTTGCGCGGCTCACCGAACTTGGCTTCCAGCGCCTTGGCGACGTCGCGATAGCCTTCGGTCGAGGCGTAGATCTCGTGTCCGCCCTCGCCGGAGATCACGTCGTCGGCGCCGGCCTCGATCGCGGCGTCCAGCACGGCATCGTCAGAGGCGACGCTGCGATCGTATTCGATGACGCCGGTGCGGTCGAACATGAAGGAGACCGAGCCGGTTTCGCCGAGATTGCCGCCGGACTTGGTGAAGAAGGAGCGGATGTCGGACGCGGCGCGGTTGCGGTTGTCGGTCAGCGCCTCGACGATGACGGCGACGCCGCCGGGGCCGTAGCCCTCGTAGCGGATCTCGTCATAATTCTCGCCCTCGCTGCCGAGCGCCTTCTTGATGGCGCGCTCGATATTGTCCTTCGGCATGTTCTCCTGGCGCGCGGCGATCACGGCGGCGCGCAGGCGCGGGTTCATGGCGGGGTCGGGTGTACCCAGCTTGGCCGCGACGGTAATTTCCCGCGCCAGCTTGCCGAACAGCTTCGACTTCTGGGCATCCTGCCGCCCCTTGCGGTGCATGATGTTCTTGAATTGGGAATGTCCGGCCATGCGTGGTCTCTTGAAGGGTCTTTGGATCGTTCGCCGATGGGTGGGAGGCGCGGCCTTATAGGCCGCCAACCCACCGGAATCAAAGGGATCTGCTGCTCTAAGGTAGCACTGTAAAGGTAGCCGCCGTAATGGCCTCTGCCTAGGTCTCAGGCATCGTTAACCCTGACTTCATTTCAGCCTGCGAAAATAGCGTCCGACCGTCCCCGACCAGAGAGACCCGATGGCGTTCGGACTATTTCGGAAGCGTCTGCCGGACATGGCTGCGCCTGCGGCAGCCCCGCAGGCTGCGCAGCCGGTGGCTCATTCCGAGCCCGCCGGGACCGCCGATGGCGATTCGGCCCGCGAGATCCTGGAGCTGCTGGAACTCGAGCTCGGCGCGATGATCCGGCAGCTCGAGCGCGCCGCCAATTCGGTGGCCGGCGGCGCCGAGGCGACCGCCGCAACCCTTGCCGCCATTCGCGACCGCACCGACGCCCTGACCGGCCGCACCAACGCGGCGCAATCGACTGCCTCGACGTTCGCCCATGCCGCCGACAAGTTCACGCAGTCCGCGCTGGGAATCGGGGCGCAGGTTCGCGAGGCAGGCAAGCTCGCCGACGAGGCCAGCGCCGCCGCGCAGGAAGCCCGCGCCAATGTCGATCGCCTGCGCGAGTCCTCTGCCGCCATCGGCAATGTCGTCAATCTGATCGCGCAGATCGCACGGCAGACGACGTTGCTCGCGCTCAACTCGACCATCGAGGCCGCGCGCGCCGGCGCGGCCGGCAAAGGCTTTGCAGTCGTCGCGACGGAAGTGAAGGCGCTCGCAGTGCAGACCCAGGGCGCGACCGAAGAGATCACCAAAAAGATCGATGCGCTCCAGCGCGACGCCGCCGGCTCTGCGGATGCCGTGCACCGCATCTCGCAGGCGATCGAGGCGATCCGCCCGGTGTTCGAGACCGTCAACGGCGCCGTCGCCGAGCAGAACGCCACCACCAGCGAAGTCTCCGGCAACGCTGCCAGCGCCTCGGACTTCATCGTCTCGGTCGGCGAGAGCGCGGCCGAGATCGATGCAGCCACCAAAGCGGCCGAGACTCATGGCGAGAACGTCGCCAGCGCCGGCCGCGCCGTCACCACCTTCGCGCAAAAGCTGAAGTCGCGTTGCGCCGTGCTGCTCCGCCAGAGCGAGCACGATGACCGCCGCAAGACCGAGCGCTTGCCCTGCCATCTCAAGTTCGAAACCGCGCGCGGTGTGATGCCAGTCTACGAGATCGCGATGGACGGCGTGCTGATCGGCGGCGCGGACGCAGGCCGGCTTGCGCCGCAAGCGCTGGTCGAAGGCACCCTCGAGAACGTCGGCGCCTGCCGCCTGCGCGTGGTCGAGCAATCCAAAGCCGGCGCCCGCGCGCATTTCGTCGGCCCCAATGCCGAGCTCCGCGAGAAGATCGAGGACAGGCTGTGGTCGATCCATGAGGAGAACACGGAGTTCGTCACCCGCGCCATGGAAGCCGGCAACGAGCTGACGAAGGTATTCGAGCAGGCGGTCGCGCGCGGCGAGGTCAAGATCGACGACCTCTTCGACACCGACTATGTGGAAATTGCAGGCACCGATCCGCAGCAATATCGCACAAAGTATCTGGACTGGGCCGACCGCGCGCTACCGCCGTTCCAGGAGGCATTCCTGGCAAAGGACCAGCGCATGGCGTTCTGCGCCATGGTCGATCGCAACGGCTTCCTGCCGGTGCACAACAAGATCTATTCGCATCCGCAGCGGCCGGGCGAGGTGGCCTGGAACACGGCCAACAGCCGCAACCGGCGGATATTCAACGATCCGGCGGGGCTCGCCGCCGCGCGCAACCTGCGCTCGTACTTGGTCCAGAGCTATGCGCGCGACATGGGCAACGGGAACACCGTGATGATGCGGGAGATCGACGTCCCCATCCGGGTGCAGGGCCGGCACTGGGGCGGATTCAGGACGGCCTACAAATCGTAGTGCACGCTCAGGCAAGACGGCAGGCGCGAATCATCCTTTAGCTGAAGCTGGAATGGGAATGCCGCCGTGAGCCGGCGAACGGCTCTCCTTGAGGACTCATCGCACATGTCCGCCGTACAACTTGCAGTCATGGACACCGGCTCCAACCGGACGCTGGCCGAACGGCTGATCGACCAGCTCGCCGATCGCATCGGCGGCCTCGGCGTGGAACTCGCCGACATCGCCGGCAATGTCCAGGAAGTCGCAAGCCGCGTCGCCAATCAGTCGGAACGGTTTCACCACCTCCAGAAGACGGCCGAGACGATGGTCTCGGCCAACCACGACATCGCCAACGCATCTCAGGCGGTGCAAACGACGTCGTCCGCCGCGGCCGACGAGATCGCGCAGTCGCGCAGCGCAGTCGATACCGCCGTCAGCCACATCTCCGAGCTCGTCGCCGCGGTGGAGCGGATCGAGGCGCGATTGAGCGCCGTCGGCTCGGCGCTGGCCCAGGTGGCAAAGGTCTCCGGCTCGATCGAGGCGATCGCCAAGCAGACCAATCTGCTCGCGCTGAACGCAACCATCGAAGCGGCACGCGCCGGCAATGCCGGTCGCGGCTTCGCCGTGGTCGCGAGCGAGGTGAAGAACCTCGCCGAGGCCACTCGTCAGGCCGCGCATCAGATATCCGACACCGTGCGCGATCTCGACGGCCAGATCGAAGGCCTGATCGGCGAGAGCAGCGACGCTTCGCAGCGTGCCAAGACTGCCGGCGAAAGCGCCCAGCAGATCTCCAGCATCATCTCGCGCGTCCAGCAGGGTTTCGCCTCAGTGGAGGCGGAGATCGGCAGCGTCACGCGAGCTGCGACCTCCAACCTCGGGCATTGCGACACCGTGATCGGCGAGCTCAACGAGCTTGCCAAGGGCGTCGATCTGTCCTCCCGCGATCTCAGGAGCGCCGACCAACGGATCGCAAAACTGCTCGACACCTCGGAAGGCCTGATCGCGCTGATCGCCGACAGCGGCGTGGCGACGTCGGACGCGCCGCTGATCCGCGTGGTCATCGAAACCGCCAAGCGAATCTCCGCCGAGTTCGAAGCCGCGATCGATCGCGGCGATATCACGCTCGACCAGCTCATGGACGAGAAGTACCGCGAAATTCCCGGCACCGATCCGAAACAATTCCTCACCAATTACGTCGAGTTCACCGACCGCGTCCTGCCCGCGATCCAGGATCCGATTCAGAAATCCGATCCCCGCATCGTGTTCTGCGTCGCATGGGCCAAGGGCGGTTATCTGCCGACCCACAATCCGAACTACCGTCTGCCGCAGGGCAAGGACCCGGTCTGGAATAACGCCAATTGCCGCAACCGCCGCCTGTTCACCGATCGCGCGGTGAAGAAGGTTGCGGCCAACACAAAACCGTTCCTGCTCCAGACCTACCGCCGCGACATGGGTGGCGGGCAGTTCGTGCTGATGAAGGATCTATCCTCGCCGATCATGGTCCGCGGCAGGCACTGGGGCGCCTTCCGGATGGGTTTTCGCCAGAGCTGACGGCCCGCAAGGCGCCTCGCGCGACGGCATTCCGGTGCCCTCAAAACAAAAACTGAAAAACAACCCCATGCACAGTAGCCGGGGCCAGCGAAATCAAAGGCTTACGCGGGCAGGCCCGAAGAAGCCGCGACGCCGTTGACGCGTCGGGCAAAACAGGGGCATAATGCTATTATTCCGAAATCGCGCATTTGCGCTTTTGCTGCCTCGTGGGAGCGGGCCGCGTAGCCGGCTGCGACCCCATTCGTCTCGCGCGGAGAGCCCTGACACGCTCGCACATGACCTTAATGCTAACGTTGCGCAGGGCAAGCGGAGAAGATCCTGCAGTCAGGCGGAAGCCGAATTGCTCTGAGTTACAAGCCGAGCGCGATCTCGGCCCATTTCAACATGCGGTCGCTATTGAGGAACGCCAGCACCGCCGGTTCCAGTGACGCGGGCGCGCCCGATCCAACCAAAGCCGTGGCGGCCACCATGTCGCACCGCTGATTGAAGGCGAGTGAGAGCGCGTTGCGATTTCCCTCGACGCGATAGGGCCGGCTGCGGCCGCGCATCGGACCGACGATGATCTCTCGACCGGCACCGATCGGCGTTGCCTTGCCAATCAGCGCCAGGTCGCCCATTTTTTCGAGGTCGTTATCGTCGGCGACGCCGGTGGCGCAATTGCAAAACCCGAGCTTGGCGCGAACGTAGAGCTGGACCTCGCCGCCGCAATCCTCGGCCTTGCAGCGGAATGCCTTTCCTTTCCCCCAGGGATCTGCGCCGAAAGGCCAGTCGGTTTCTGACCACACCGGGCGGACCTCGCCGAGTGCCGCTGTAGCACGTGCCGGTTCGCCGGATCGCAATGTCCAGAGCGCAGCGACTGCGCAGAGCAGTGCGGCGGCTGCGCCGATCGCCATGAATTTGCTTGTCAGGCGCATGGAAGCTGCCACGGCACTTTTGCTAATTCTGAGCCAAGAACTTTCGTGCAGCCGCGAGGTCCTCCCGCGATGTGTCGCCATCGCGCGCCATGTCCACGACTTTCCCGTAGTACTGGCGCGCCTTCACGGCGTCGCCCGCTTTCTCGGCGGCGTGAGCGGCGCCGATCGTCGCACCAAAGCGGTTCGGCTCCTTGCGCATGGTGCTTTCGAATGCGGCCAATGCCTCCGTCGCCATGCCGCGCTCGAGCAGCATGGTCCCGTAAAGCTCGCGTGCCGGGGCAAGCGGTCCCGGCGTCACGATGGATTTTTCGGTCTTGTCTTCGGCGTCGGCGGCAAGGCGCATCGCCTCCAACGCGTCTGCCTGTTTTCCCTGGGCATTGAGCTGCCAGGCTGTGGCGACCTGCCGCTGAATGTCGACGATCTCGGCCCAATACGCATCCTTGTCCTGCTGCAGCTTGTCCCGCAGCTCCGCCAGCTTGGCGATGTCCGCCGTTGCTGCGTCTGCATTGCCGGAGCGCGCGGCGCCAAGGGCGCGGGCGAAATAGGTGATCGCATCGACATAGCCAAACCGGCTCGGCTCAACCTTCAGCGCGGCGGCGCCCTGCCAATCGCCGCGCTCGACCATATAGCGCGCCTGGCTGGCCGCTATCGCGTAGGGACCGGCGCGGACGGCCGGCGCATAGCCCGTGGTCGCAACCATGTCCGCGATGACGTCGCGAGCTCGGCTGTCCTGCGCAAGCTGGAGCAGGGCGTAGACCATATAGTCGTCGGCATGCAGCTGCTCGCTGGGGTCCTTGCCCTCCTTGGCAGCCTTGGCGGAACGGCTGTTAGCCTCGATGGATTCGTTCCAGTAGCCGACGCGTGTGAAGATGTGCGACGGCATATGCAAAGCGTGCGGCGCCGCCGGCGCGATCTCGGAATAGCGCTTGGCAGCGTCGAGACCTTGTTCGGCGATCGCCGGATAGTCGTAGAGGTGGATCAGGTAATGCGCGACGCCGGGATGCCGCGGTTGCCGCTTGAAGATCGGCTCCAGGATGGCCGCGCCCTTGAGCTGGTTAGCATAGGTCTTGTCGTTTGGTGACGCCGTCACATTCAGCGTGATGGCGTAGGCGATCTGCGCCTCGTCATCATCGGGATAGCGCGCGGCGACGGCTTCGGTTGCCTTGAGATAGGCCTGCGCGCGTTGACCAAACGTTGTCTTTTCGTCGCCCGAATAGAAGGCCAGCAGCGCATCGATATAGTCGCGTTCGCGTTCGCTCTTGGCGCCGAGTGCCTTGGCCTTCTGCAGCGCGGCGAGGCCCTCGGTGAGGTTTTCTTTCGGCGCGGGAAAATGCGGATTATACAGCAGGCTGAGGGCAATGCCCCAATAGGCGATCGCGCATTCCGGATCGGCCTGCAACGTCTCCTCGAAAATCTCTTTCGCGGGCCGATACCAGAACGAGTGCTGATAGCGCATCCCGCGGTCAAAGCGGCGCTGCGCCAATTCGTTGCAGGACGTCTGGAAGTGAACCTTGCCAAACTGCTCGTCGGTCCCGTCCTCCGCGCGTGCGGCAGGCGTGGCAGAGATCGAGCCCAGGATAGTGAGGGTAAGAAGAGAGACGGTTCTCAAGGCGAGCGCGCGCATCGGCCCCTCCGTTTCTATTCAGAAAATTGAGTCGGATAGCGCCGATAAAGTCCGAGGCGCCGAAGTTCGCAGTGCTGAAATTGGCGATGGCAATTGCGTTGCTGGAAGGATTTGCCCATTCGCGAGGCGAGTCAATAGGAGCGGATAAATTTGCATTAGGGAAGCACGCCTGTCAGGCTCCGTGAGCGAAATCGTAAGGCGGATAGCGAAGCGTAGCCGCCATTTCACGGACGCCGATCTGCCGCCGGAATATTGGCAGACGCTCCTCGACGATCCACGCGCTGAGGCCTGGTCACTGCGGAGTCACGCTGCGGCTGAGCCAAACTCCTCAACCATTTCCCGGGCGATCTGCCAATCTGGCAGCCCACCAGCTTCGAGTTCGTGATCAACCTCAAAGTAGCGATGTCACTTGATCTTGAAGTCCCACCGGGGGACCTAGGGTGAGGTGCGCCAACGCGCCGCCATCACGAGCAGAGCAGGCTCATACGAAATGGAGCGCAAGTTTAAGTGTACACGCCCTAGCACTACTTTGGCAGAATTGGTTTGTGCTGCAGTTTTTCACGGATACGTCTTCTGCAGTAGGGGCATCGCTGCGATCGCTGCCGTAGGATGAGATCGACG
>NZ_JADPKU010000125.1:0-784 GCF_023074095.1 Bradyrhizobium sp. 137 | reverse complement strand
GGACCAAAACCGCTCGCATCCAGTATCAGCGCGATGGACTGCGTTACGCAAGCGATCTGACCGATGCCGAATGGGCGCTGATCGCCCGGAAGATGCCGCCGCGACGGCGATTGGGTCGGCCGCGGGAGGTCGATTTGCGCGAGATCGTCCAGGCGATCTTCTATGTCCTGTGGAGTGGCTGCCAATGGCGAGCCTTGCCGAAGGGGTTCCCGCCATACTCGACAGTGCAGGGCTATTTTTACGCTTGGCGCGACACAGGCAGATGGCAGGAGATTGTCGAATCTCTAGTTCCGAAGGCGCGCCGGCAACTGGGACGAAAGCCCAAACCGACTGCGGCCGTGATCGATAGCCAGACCGCCTCGACGACGGAGGCCGGCGGTCCACGCGGATTCGACGCCGGCAAGCGCCTCCATGGGCGCAAGCGCCATATCGTGACCGACACCAACGGTCTCTTGTTGGCCGCATATGTTCATCCCGCCAACATTCAGGATGTCCATGGCGCCGTGCCCCTGTTGGAAGATTTGCGAGGCCGCTTTCCGAGGCTTCAGCATGTCTTTGCCGACCGAATCTATCGCGGCAAACAGCTCGTCAACGCACTCTCAGACTGCGGGCCCTGGACAATCGAGATCGTCGAGCGACCGCACGGCGTCAAAGGCTTCCAGCTCCTGCCCAGGCGCTGGGTCGTCGAGCGCACCTTTGCATGGTTCGGAAGATGCCGGCGCCTCTCCAAAGACTTCGAACGCTCTGCCGCTACCGAGCTCGCTTGGCTGCTCGCCGCCCATCT
>NZ_JADPKU010000037.1:0-22296 GCF_023074095.1 Bradyrhizobium sp. 137 | reverse complement strand
TCCATTTGGCTGCGCCGGCTTTCGGCTTGGATGAGTTCGACGTTGAGAGAGCGGGCGAGCCGAGCCGTGACCTGCTCCTGTAGGGCCGTAAGATTTGACCGATCGCCGTCAAAGCGGTCCGACCAGACGTCGCGACCAGTCGACAGGTCGGAAAGTGATACGTTCATACGGACCCGATCTCCGGGCCGCTGCACCGCGCCCTGTACCGCCCATCGGATACCAAGGTCCTTGCCGAGCGTCTTCAAATCGACCTGCTTATTCTTATAGGTGAAAGCCGTCCCGCGACCGATCACGAACGTCAAACTTCCAGCAACCAACGACTGCCGCAATCACGATACGGCCGATGAACGAGGGCAACGTCCCGGAGTTCCTTCGGCTAATGCGAGGGATCGTCAGCTTTGAGCGCGGTGAGAACTTCAGCCTCACCGAAGCGGAGCTGCTTCGCCGTGGCTTCGGCGAGCGCCCTGAGTTTGGCGCTTACGTCGCGGATACGGGGCTAGGGTGGCTTGCTGGAAAGGCGGTCCACTACGAAATCCCGTTCATGCATACTCTGCGACCGCTTTTGATGCTGAAGTGGCTCTATGTTGAACCCGAGTGCCGAGGCGGCCGCGTCGGTCAAAGGCTCATGCGCCAAATGGCGCTACATGCGCGTACAACAGGGCACAAGTGCTTCTGCTGGTTCGTGCTGAACGACAATGGTTGGCGCAATCATTCTACCACGGTCTCGGTGCGACGGAGAACCTCGAGTGGCGGCGGTGGATCATGCCGTCCAACGCCTTGAACCAACTCGCGGACAGCGCAGATTGACCATCTGCTAGCAAGCCTAGAACACTGCCATCGCTACCGATCAGCGGCGATGCGGTCGAGACTCCCTTAATGGCCAGAGGACGCGGATGACGGATGCGCACACGTTGACGAAGTCGGCTTTGGGCAAAAAGCAAGAGATGGGCGTCGGTGGGAAAGCTCTAGCTTCCGTACGTTGGCCACGCATACATGAGCCAAATGCCGGGCAAAAGATCGATCGAACAACTGCGTTGGAGTTGCCTTGTCATTGCCGACAAGCGCACGGAAGAACACGAGAAACAGCAGGATCGCATAGACCGCCAGGTTCAGGAGAGAGAGAGTAATTCATCAAATGCTGGGCACCGAGCGCGAGTGCAGCCGGTCCGATCAGCTGAAAGAATGCGGTGAAAACGCCAAGGACTAGGCCAGCAAGCAGGCCGCCCAGCGTGGAAAGTACATGCACGGCCCCGTTTCCCTTCTTTTGCCTTCTCAGCTAGTCTAAAATCACTAAGTTCAGTGCATTGCTACTTCATTTCGCTCTCGAATGCCCATGTCTGCAGTGGACATGAGCCATCGCCCAGCACTGGGTACTTTGAGGCCCGCTTTCGCGACGTGAGATGACCGCTTTGGGTCAACCTCTGCCGTGGCAGCCCGGCAATCGTCTGTTGCCTTCCGACACCCGACATTCACCTCTCGTTGTTGAACGGCAGCCTCGGGCCAGTAGCGGCCCTCGCAGTATTTCAGCAATTACTGAAATATCCTTGACATTAACCAATCATTTCCATATTCGTTGAAATATGAAAAAGAAGGATGTTGTAGCAGCCCTAGCTGCTCTCGCTCAAGATAACCGGCTTGATGTATTCCGGTTGTTGGTGCAGGCCGGGCCAGAGGGAATGTCGGCCGGTGCGGTGTCAACGGCTCTCGACCTCGCGCCAAATACGCTGACCTTCCATTTGGATCGGCTAAGGATGGCGGGGCTTGTCACCGTGCGCCGCGATGGCCGCTCGATGATCTACGCTGCACAATTCGAGACCATGAATGAACTGCTCGGCTATCTCACCGAAAACTGCTGTGGCGGCACCATCGAATGCACGCCCGCCGTCGCCTGTAAGCCTGCGCGCAAGCGCGCGAAGGTCCCAGCCTAGAAGGAGTGATCCCATGAAACGCCTGCATGTTCACGTCGCCGTTGATGATCTCAGCCAATCGATCGGCTTCTATTCGGCGCTGTTCGCCGCCCAACCCGCTGTCGTCAAATCCGATTATGCAAAGTGGATGCTCGACGATCCGCGCGTAAACTTCGCGATCTCTGCACGAGGCCGGGAAGCTGGCCTTGATCATCTTGGCATTCAAGTCGAGGACGCCGAGGAATTGCAGGAGGTCTATACCCGCCTGCGCACCGCAGGCGGCAATGTAATTGAGCAAGGCCAGACGGCATGCTGCTATGCCAAATCTGAGAAGTCATGGATCGATGACCCGGCTGGCATTGCTTGGGAAACGTTTCTGACGACCGGCGAAAGCATCAACTACGGAGATGGCTCGGGCGAGAAAGAAGCCCGCATCGCGCACGAGAAGCAGAGCGGCGCGCGCTGTGCGCCCCAGCCAACGGCTAAAGCGTCGGCGTGCTGCTAATCATGGATGTCATTATCTACCACAACCTGGATTGCGGAACCTCGCGCAACACGCTTGGCATGATCCGCAATGCGGGGATCGAGCCGCACGTGATCGAGTACCTGAAAACACCTCCGGCACGTGCGCTGCTCAAACAACTGATCGAGCGCATGGGTGTGCCCGTGCGGTCGGTACTTCGCGAGAAAGGCACGCCGTTCAATGATCTCGGTTTAAACAAGCCGAACCTTACTGATGATCAGTTGCTTGATGCGATGATGGCGCATCCGATCTTGATAAATCGTCCAATCGTGGTTACGCCGAAGGCGGTGCGCCTATGCAGGCCTTCGGAAGCCGTCCTTGACCTTCTCCCGGCCCAACGCGGCGGTCAACGATCTTCGGCAACCTGATGCCGACGCTTGCACAGCGCGCCTTCGCCGAATGGTTAGGCACGGCGTTCCTGTTAGCGGCCGTGGTCGGCTCGGGCATTATGGCTCAAAACCTCGCGGGCGGGAACGTCGCGCTCGCGCTTCTCTGCAACACTATACCGACCGGCGCAATCCTCGTTGTATTGATCCTAATCTTCGGACCGATCTCAGGCGCACATTTCAATCCCGCTGTCTCAATTGCTTTCGGCCTGCGTAGGGAACTGTCGTGGCCTGACGCAGCGCTTTACATCGCCATGCAAGTCATCGGCGGAATGGCGGGCGTCTGGGCCGCGCATCTGATGTTTGACCTGCCGGTATGGCAATTCTCGACGACTGTGCGCTCGGGAGGCGGGCAATGGTTTGCGGAGGCGGTCGCGACCTTCGGACTTCTTCTTACGATTTTCGGTTGTGTTGCGCGAGCGTCGTCGGCGATACCCTACGCTGTCGGTCTCTACATCACCTCGGCTTACTGGTTCACGGCCTCGACTTCATTTGCCAATCCTGCCGTTACTATTGCGCGGGCTACGTCTAACACGTTCGCGGGAATTGCTCCCGCAGGTGTGGTCGCCTTCATCGCGGCGCAGTTAGCCGGGATGGCTACGGCGGTGATTGCCGGAAAATGGCTCTGGGATGAAGGTAGCGACAATAATCGCGAGCCACGATGAGGCGCGAGGTCCGGTTTGGGTCAAAGGCTGCCTTGGCCCGCTCGGATCGCCTTGTTCGGGTCACCTTTAGTAAGCGGACCTCGCGGCGCGCTCAGCTGAGGTCGGCACGGGGCAACTTGCGGACTTCGTCATTCCAATTTCGGTGCCGATAGCTATTCCACGGCCTTGCACAGTCCTTTTTCTTGCCAGCCGTGATCGTGTGCCCGATTGACCCAAGGTTCCCGCGTATCGTGCAGGACGAGCGCCAATGCACGCCGTTCGACAGTGCCCGTGGCGGTCGGCTTGTGCGGGACGTTCGCGCGCACAATGACTGGCTGCCTCCCGGTCGGCCGATTTGCCTGCCCTCTGGCGTCTCCATGCATCCTTCGCCTTGTACGACGTGAATCAGCTCTGGTCCGGCGTGACGGTGAACCGTTGTGGTTGCACCGGGCAGCATGATCGCCTCAGGGCCAGTAGCGGCCATCATCGTTAACCGAAAGGATGCCCGAAGTTTACGCGGCGTGCCGCAGTCCCGCACGACAATGCGCGAACGGCGCGCGAAATGAATTCGTCCGCCGCCGATGATCGTTAATTAGACGCGACTATTTCAGTCCCTTTACAAACGCGAGGATTGTATCTGTAAGAGTCGTGTCTTCCGTATTCACTGAGTAAATTTCCGACATGTGGCTATGGCCTTTCAGCACCGCAAACGTTTGGCAGTGATTGTTAGCGCACATCGCAGCCTTCAGAGTTTCTGCTTGGTCGATGTAGTACGGAACATCAATTTCTCCGCGCACGACTAACAATGGCAGCTTTGATTGGGCCAAGCCATTTAGCGAGGATCGCTCCCGCCACAATTCGGTATCCGCGCCGAAATAAGATTTCTGCCCCGCCACTTCGATTTGGGGGCGAAGGTCATATGTGCCGGACACAAGTATTGCACCGACGACCACGGGCACGGCTGCGCGCGCTAGGTAACTGCCGACGTGCGATGCCCCGGCAGAGTGCCCCATCAGAAAAATGCGGTTTGGATCGCCCCCGTAGTCCCGGATTTTCTCCTTTGTCCATGCCACTGCCGACGCGACATCGTCCGCCGCCGCGGGCCAGGGATAGTCGGGCGCGAGCCGGTAGGTCATGTTGACTCCGACCATCCCATTCTTCGTCGCCCACAACATGACATTGTCATAGTAGGGGCTTGAGCCGGCGCGCTTGTCGCCCCTCTCATATCCGCCGCCGTGAACGAAGATGAGAACGGGACGAGCCTCGGCGGTCGTTGCCCGAAACACGTCCAGCAGATTTCGCTCGTGTTGGCCGTACTTGATGTTTCGATCGACTGTTACGTTTTCATACGGCTCTTTCGCTTGCAGCGGCGCGTACAACTTTCCCGTTTCGGGAGCATTTATCACAGCGCCCATTGCCTTAACCGCCTCAGCTTTATCCGGAGGCATTGGACCCGCCGAGGCTGACTGAAGGCTGAGCAACGTGGTTGCAATGGCAATAGACCGACGCATTTCCGACACCTCAAAATGGATTGCAGGATAATCTTCTTGGAAGGCAGGACCCTCAGCGCAAAATCCAGACGGCACTCGACCTATGGTGAGTACCCTACAAGACAAATGTATCCCGCGATTTTGGTAACGAAAGCGACCTTCGAAACGGGTGTTTTGTCAGCACCGGGACGTGGCGATAGATAGCTGACTTCTGAAAAAACTCCCTCTTGGGCGCGAGCCAGTTCTTCCCCATACGGCTTGCCCGAGGCGTCTTTACTATCCTTCTGAACAAGGCCGAGGCGCGCACGGTTGGGATTGGCCACCATCTTGCCGTCCGAGCCCGCGCAGGTCGGATACAAGTCCCGGTCGCTGAAGCTCGGGTCGCTCTTATTGATTTTTTCGATTGTTGCAGCCGGGTCGGCCTTAATGCCGGAGACGACCCTTTCAAGCATGGCGCGCGCCTCACTTGCGGTGCCGTACTGTTGACCAATGGCTGCTTGGATGAACAGGACTGAGGCGACGCCAGAAAGAATGATCCTAATCATCGTTCGCCCCCGACTAAGATAATGAATTCAATCCCTTTCCCTTCGCAGCTTCGAATCGGCCTGTCGAGATGCAAATTTGTGCTTGCGCTGCGCGTTTGATGGCGACTGGTAAAGTCCGCTGTGGGGCCATTAGGAAGTGCATCGCCTGAATTTACCGGTCAGGGTGTTCGCTTGCCAGCGAGCGGCTTGGCTATCTCCAGCGCGCAGTCTATGAATAGCCGCCGCGCTGGATTGGGAGTTCGGCCCTTCAGCGTGATGATTCCGATCGGCCACATCTGCGCAGGCATTTCGACAGGCAAGATTTTCATCGACAGCCGCTTGGCGCTGAAATGCAGCATCGATGCCGGAAGAAAGCTCAGGAAGCGCTCCGATGACAGCAATGCCGACTGCATCAGAATCGAGTACACGGTCACGCTGGGCCGCGGCACCTCGAGTGCGGACGCGTGAAATGCATTAGCAATCCAGCCGCCCGGAAAACTTTCGCGCGGTGGCAGGCACCAGCGCTCGTTGACCAACTCGGCGAGGCGGATCTTGCGCCGCCGCACCCACGGATTGTTCAAGCCTGCAACGACGACGCCGCTTTCGTGCAACAGCTCCCGCACATCGGTGTCAGCAGCCGGCGCCGGGCTCGGCAGCCGTCCGATCATCAGATCGATATCGTGGTTGCGCAGATGCCGGTCCTGAAGCTCCGGCGGTTCGCC
The DNA here is from genome assembly GCF_023074095.1 of Bradyrhizobium sp. 137. Classification (NCBI taxonomy): domain Bacteria; kingdom Pseudomonadati; phylum Pseudomonadota; class Alphaproteobacteria; order Hyphomicrobiales; family Nitrobacteraceae; genus Bradyrhizobium; species Bradyrhizobium sp. 137. The sequence continues at coordinate 16,100 of NZ_JADPKU010000037.1, read as the reverse complement.
CTCGATGATATGAAGCGCGAGCCTCGGATATTGGCGGGATAGCCGATCGATGATGGCAGGCAGCAGGCCAGCCATCACAGGTTCCGTACTGCCGATGCGCAATTCGCCGGTTGTCGGATCAGCCAGCGCTTGCAGCTCGTCCACGCCACTTCGCAAATCGTTGCTCAGGGCGATGCTACGTTTGAGCAACGCCTCGCCATAGAGCGTGGGCGCCACCCCGAGACGGCTTCGCTCGAGGAGCGGAAGGCCAAGCGTTTGCTCGAGGCTCGCGATCATCTTGGAAATGACGGGCTGCGAAATGGCAAGGTGCTCGGCCGCCTTCGCCATGCTCCCGTGCTCGACGACAGCGATGAAGACATTCAGCTGCCGCAGCTTGATACGCTGACTAATCTGGGATGCGTCGAACATGCGACCCTTTCCGAAACGGAATAGAAGGATCGGAAAATAGAACTTTCCATATATAGGTATCAGGAACAAGCTGCAAATCGATAGTGACTTCTCACTTGCGAGCTTTGGAGCAGCACCATGTCGGAGATACCGTACTTCCGCCTGCCCCGTCGCACGTTCCTGCTGGGGGCCCTTGCAGCATCGTTGTCGGCCCGTCAGGTCGCCGCGCAAACCTATCCATCCAACCTCATTCGAATTGTCGTCCCGACGAGTGCCGGCACGCCGCCCGACATCATCAGTCGCCTGGTGGCCGATGGACTTGCGGCCAACGAAGGTTGGCGGCTCGTCGTGGAAGATCGGCCGGGCGCTTTGCAAACCATCGCAATGAATGACGTAAGCGGCCGTCCGGCGGACGGCTACACGCTGCTCACCATGAGCTTGCCAATGATGGTTACTCCGACCCTGCTTCCGAAGGCAGAGACACGACCCGACGCGGATTTCGATCCGGTCGTCAAGATATCGACGTCCTACACGGTGCTCGTCACCACGCCATCGTTGCCCGTCAATTCCCTGCCCGAACTGGTCGCGCTGCTCAAGAGCAAGCCCGGAAAACTCAACTTCGCGTCCGCTGGCTTTGGCACACCTTCGCACCTGATTGGCGAGATGTTCGCATTGCAGGCCGGCGTGCACGCCACCCACGTACCCTATCAGCAGTTTTCGCAGGCTATCGCCGATCTGATCGGCGGCAACGTTGAATACATGTTCGTGACCACGCTTCCGGTCATCGACCTCATCGAGACCGGCAAGCTGCGCGCCCTCGCCGTCGCCGCGCCTGCGCGGATCGCCGCCCTCAAGAGCGTTCCCTCGGTGGCCGAAGCAGGCTTTCCAGATCTCGTGACGGCCGATTGGATCGGCTTTGCCGCCAGGCGAGGCACGCCCGCGGAGATCACCTTGCAGCTCAACAAAGCGATCAACAAGGTTCTTGCTGAGCCTAAAATCCGCGCTTCGCTCGACAAGATAGGAGCCGTGCCCGTCGGCGGCACCGCCGCAGAATTTGGCGATGGAATCCGGTCCGATGTTGCCCATTGGGCCAAGATCGTCAAGGACGCGGACATCAAGCTACCCTAATGAGCGATGCCGGACCCAAAGGCCGGACGGGCCGCCGCGATGAAGCAGCATTTGCGATCACGCCGCCGCAGATCGTCGGCCCGTTCTATCCAATTCGGGAACGTCCCGACCTGGCAACCAATCTGGCGCGCCCAATGGGCAGCGCCGCCGAGGCGCAGGGCCAGCTCATCTATGTCAGGGGGCGCGTGCTCACTCCTTCTGGAGAGCCGGTGTCGCATGCACTCATCGAAATCTGGCAAGCAAACGCTGCAGGGAAATATCGTCATCCGAGCGATATGAACCCAGCGCCGGTCGACCCCAATTTCAAGGGTTTCGCGCGCCTGACCGCAGACGCGTCCGGCTGCTACAGTTTTCGTACGATAAAACCGGGCCGCTATCCGACGGCAGAAGGCGAAATCAGGCCGCCGCACATTCACCTCACCGTCGACGGCCAGTTCGATCGCCTGGTAACCCAGCTCTATTTCGCTGGCGAAGCCGAAAACCTGACCGACCGCTGGCTCAACGCGGCTCCGCACCCCGACCGACTGATCGTCAACTTGCAAGAGCCGCCATCCCACCTCGAGAAGCACGCGATGGTCGCGGATTTCGACATAGTCTTGGCCAGCGGATGATGGCGGTGTAGGAGGGCTTCCAAGTCAGGCTTCGGGTCAACATCTGCCGTGGGAGTACCGCCCTACTCCAGTGATGGGGGTCGCGACCTCTGGGCGCAACGGGACTGCGACAGTCTCATACAGCTCTCGCATTCTGCGCCACACTGGCAGGTCCGCTCTGGGGTCACATGCTGAAGCGAAGAGACTTCACGGCCCTAATCCGCTCTCCAGCTGAAAGCAGACGGTCGTTGGATGGTCGGGCGAGGCAGCTAAGGGCCATCAGCGGCCATTCATTCCTGACCAATCCGCCGATAGACTTATCGACATTCGGCATTGGATGCACCCCTCGCGGCCAGCGCGTGCTGGACCTGGTTTGCCGCATAATCGACCATCTCGCGGTGAGCCATCGCCGCACCATGCCGCTTGGCCTCCGCGAAGGCGGCCTCGCCCATCACATCGCGAACGCGGGCGAGAGTGTCGGGCAACTCCTGGAAGAAGCTGGTGGACGGGATCATTTGGGAAAGGGCTCCGCTAAGCGTGGCCGCGACCGTCGGGTGGCCGAGCCGCTCAAACAGCAAAATAAGGGTGGCGGTCGTGAGGGTCGCAAGACCTATCTCTGTTGACTGGCCCCAGATCTCGAGCATTCGCGGCAGGGTTCGCAACGTCTTGACCGGATCGCCGCTCCGCACCTGCAACTCCGCGACGGCGGGGATGATGACGATCTCCCAGTAGCGATTACCGGATGTCCTTGCATGAGCAAGGGCCATCTCCAACGCATCCAGGGCACACCTTGGGTTGGCCTCGCTAAAGGCTCTTCCCTTGGAAAACAGCGCCGCGATGAGCGAACTTGGCGTTCGCGCGGCCGCAACCTTGTCAACGATGTCGTCGGCGATCGCCATCGCCTCGTCATGCGCGCCGGCCATCGCCAGGTAAAAAGGAAGCGTCGCCAGGCATTGCCGCTCGCGTCGGTCCGCCGGGTGCTCGGCGCCGGCACGCGCAAACTTGACAGCGCTTTCGGCATTGCCCTGTCGGGACGCAATCATGGCCAGAACAGAGAACGCCCAGACTGGCGGGTCGAAGTTGGCATTGCCTATCAGCGCTGTCGCTTCCTCGGCGTAGAGCGTCGCCTCTTGAACACGTCCCAGGTTCCAGGCCCTTTTTGCTGCATAAGTCAGCAGGGCGCCGAGCCGGCGATGGCCGGCGCGTCGTGCCGCATCGACGATCTCCGTCGGCCAATTGAGCGGTTCGCTGCGCACGCGGAGGACCGCCATGCTCGGGACCCTGGATGCGATCCGGGCCGCAACATCGATATCATCTTGGCTGCTCGCCCACCGAAACGCCGCGCGCAAATTGTCCACTTCCTGATCGAGCCAGACATAAGCCATCAATTGCTGCGGGCTTCGCCAAATCCTATGGTGCGTCTCAGCATCCTCCGCGAAAAATTGCGCATGGCGGCCCCGAAAGACCTCTGTTTCACCCAGCATCGCGAGCCGCTCCTCGGCAAACTGTCTGATGGTTTCGAGCTGGCTGTAGCGAACTGCATTCCCGACCCGTTTGGCGCTGAGCAGCGATTTTCGTACCAGTGAGTCCAGGAGATAGAGAACATCGGCGGCCGCGATGTCGCCGCCGCTACAGATGCGCTCGGCAGCCTCCAGCCCGAAACCTCCGGAAAATACCGATGCGCGCGAAAGCACGGCCTTCTCGGATGGCGACAACAGGTCATACGACCATTCGACGGCGTGGCGCAGCGTCTGATGTCGCTTCAAAACGTGTCGCGACCCGCTGGTGAGCAGACGGAAGCGTTCATGCAGGCGATCGCGGATCTGAGTGGGACTCATTGCCCGCGTTCGGGCTGCTGCGAGCTCGATGGCCAGCGGAATGCCATCAAGGCGGCGGCATATTTCACAGATCGTGTCGGCGTCACCATTGAGTTCGAAGTGTGGCTCCACGAATCGCGCGCGCTCCACGAACAGCTCCACCGCTGGCGCATCGATTCCGTCGCCGCACTCGAGGGGAAGCACCGGGTAGGTCCGCTCGCCGTGGACCATCAGCGTCTCCCGGCTGGTCGCCAGCAGGCTGACATGCGGGCATGTTGACAGGATCTCCCGTGCAAGGCCGGCTATCGCATCGATCAAGTGCTCGCAGTTGTCGAGAATGAGAAGCAGGCTCCGTCCGGCAAGCGCATTGGCGACGCTTTGCTCGATCGTCTTGCCGGGTTGTTGTGTGATGCCGAAGACGTCGGCGACGGCGTGACCGGTCGCATTGGGATCATCGAAAGCGGCAAGCTCCACCAGCCACGTGCCATCCGGATAGTTGTCACGCATCGTCGCCGCAAGCTGGAGGGCGAGCCGTGTCTTGCCGATCCCGCCGGGGCCGGTCAGCGTGACCAGCCGCGCGCTGGAAAGTATCCGGCCGGCTCTGGCGACATCTCTGTCGCGGCCCAGAAAGCTTGTTGCCTGGACGGGGAGATTACCCGGCGCGGCATTCGCATGCACCGATGGCGGAATGCTTCTGCTCAGGCCTTCCGTGTCGGGCACTTGATCGATCCAGCCGACCGCACCCTGTGGCACCGAACTACATATCGCTGAGGCTTTGGGCTGCGTACGGTTCCACTCTCGCAAGAGATGGCGCTGCAATGTCTTGGTCTGCGCGTCGGGCTCAATTCCCAATTCCCTGGAGAGCAGTTCGGCGCAGGTTCGATACTGGCGGAGCGCCGCGCCCTGTCTGCCCTGCCGGGCATACAGCCCCATCAGGGTGCGATGAACACGCTCTTGCAGGGGATCTGCGGCAAGCAGGCGGGTCGCAATGTGAATGCCACGTTCGATCACTCCTGCGGACAGGTGATGATCGAGCAGCTTCGCCATGCCTTCCAAGGCGAGTTCACGGAATCGCTGACGTTCCGCCGCTGCCCAGCTTTCAAATTCTGGTGCCGACACCTGAAAGCCGTCGAGGAATTCGCCACGATAGAGTCCGATGGCCCGCTCCAGGTTTGCCACGCCCGGCTCCGCGATAAGCTCCTCGAACACCCTTGCATCGATTTCGAGGGCGGCCGGCTCAAGGCGGATGGTGTCCTCCTGAGCGACCAATGCGGTAGGACAGATGTGCGACAAAGCCTTGCGCAAAAGGCTCAGCGCCTGTCGCAGACTGTCGCGGGCCTGCGCCTCATCGTGGTCGCCCCACAACAGCGCCGCAAGCTTTGGTCGCGCCTGCGGGTCGTCCGGGTGCAGTGCCAGATAGGCCAGCAGGGCTGTCGTCTTCTTGGTGGCCAACGGGATGGGCTCTCCGGTGTCCGTTTGGAGCCGGAAACTGCCAAGAAGTGCGAGGTTTGCCTTCGCCATATCCGCCGGCCCTGTACTCAGGGTGCAAAAAGACCCGGTCCGACGATTTTGCGAATTTATCACGCGCGCGCCGACAGGTCCATTGCGGCGGGTCGGTAGTCTACTCGCGAGGTCAGGGCCACCATTACCGATGGAGATTACGATGTGGAATCGCTTGTCGCTTGCCGCCGCCGCAGCCCTCGTGATGGGAACAGTCGGAGCCAATGCTGCAGAACTACCGACGTATGAAGTCCTGGGCTTTTCGATTACGCCGCACCAGTTCGTGATATTGGGACCGGCCAACGCGCAACAGGAAACGCCTGCGGCTGGCATATCCGCGCCGGTCCTGATGCCGCGCCAAGGGGCACGCGATGAGCGGACCGCCAGCAGCGGAGGACGCGCGATTACAGCGCTGGCCCTCTCTCCCGTTGTTGCGATCGACCCCACGCGGTAGATCGCGCTGTCGCGTGGTGGCTGATCTCCAGCAGCCACCGCGCGGCAGTCGCACTTCGTGATATCGCTGCGCTCCTTGCCGGCGAGCGAACGGAATGGGCGGACTATTTCCGAGATTTCAAGCCCGATGCCTTGAGGTCGTCCGAGGCAGGCATTTCATACCGGCGGTTCCACCGTCCGTCGAAGCAGCTGATCGCAACCTGTACACCCAGGAGGGTAGTAAGAGACCCGCTCCGCCCAAACCATCACTGCCGCGTGAACGAGACCGATTTGCGCGGCCACGAAGCCATCCCGAAACAAACTCGGCCTAGCGTCCTCACTGACCTGCAAAAGGAGCGACGGCCATGATCGGCGCAACTTGGAATCGCAAAGGACGCAAGCTCGTCATCGCAAATTCCCTGGCCGCTGCGGCTGCTTTATTGGTCGTGGCCGCTGCTCCCCGGCCTGTCTCGAGTGCCGCCCTCGGCAGTGAATGGCAATGTAGCAGGTCGGCGTTTGTTCTAACGACGTGCCGTCCAGCGTCTGAAGATGATGTGACGCGAAAGCCGCTGGCTGAAGCAAAGCCGCTGGCGGAAGCGCCGAGCTTAAGCGAACAGACCGGCGCCGGCTGGGGTGAACTTCACGTAGGTGTCACTCTCGTGCAACTCGAGCCAGCCTCGCTCGATCGCGAACTTGAGGCCGGCACGATACTCCGCTGCCGTGGCCTTATCGCCGAAATAGGAACAGGACGTTGAACTTCTCGATGTAATTCCGGCCACATGGACCGGCCCCGTTGTGGACCCGCGCCGAGACTTTCTCGGTCTCGTGCGCAGATAGCAATGCGAGTCATTAATCTCATACCCGCTTGAGTTACGTTCCGAGCCCGCGCAGGCTCGATTTCAATTGCGGAGTTGACCGCGCTGCAACGGAGCGAGGTCCGCCCTGGGTCAAACTGCGAAACTCAGGATGAGAAAATCTGGTCCGCTCTGCCGCAAAAGCCGGACCTCCATGACACGAGCCGTGACTTCGCCCAATAACGGACACGTACGCCTACGGGCGGCCTACTTGCCCTCGTTCCATATGTCGGTGGCGAGCTTCCAGTCATTTCCGACCTTTTCCCAAACAACGACGTACTTCCCAGTCACTTCCTGCGGTGTCGGCCCTTTGGTCTTCAGAGCAAACGTGCCGATCTCGCGTGCCGCCGAAGGGCCGAGCGACTTCACGTCAACAGTTGTGAGCTTCGGGTCGCCGACTTGATCCGCCATGCCTTTCCACATTACTGCGATGGCTGCTCGGCCCTGCACCAACGAGGAGCCGGGCGGCATCGCGATCGCATCAGCGGTATAGAGCGAGCCGATACCAGAGAAATCGCCCTTGTTGAAGAATTCAATAAATTTGGTGTTGATCGCTTCAATCTCGGGCTTCTGAGCCAAAGCCGGAGCCGCCAGCGAGACCACGAATACCATCACCAGTACGATGTTGCGCATGATCGTCTCCAACTCAATGTACGATTCGATTGCAGCGCGGGTGTTGCCCACAGCGGAGGCGTCGAATGCCACATCCCAGACCGGGTTTGACAAAACAGCAACTCCGGGGAATTACCGTAAGAAATATTGACGAACTGAGTGCGACGTGGCGCCCTAGCCAACTCGCTCGGTCCTGAGAGCGACGAGAGTGATTGCTCCTTGCCGTGGCGGCCCGCGCGGACGAGATGACGCGCCGTATCGCCAGCGTCGATGCGGAGCGAACAGCTTCCCATCTTGGTTCACGTCCGAGTTGCGTCATCAACCGACGAGGCCCGCAAGCTGGGCCACTTCCGCTCTGCCGCCGGAGGCCGTCGTTGACAGGTCCATGCCTAAGCCGGCACGACCACCTTGCCGATCGGCCACAGCGCGATGCCTGCGAGCTTCAAATGCGCCCAGGCGAAGGGGATGCCGATGATGGTCACGGCGAGAACCAGGGCGGTGAGGAGATGGCCGAGGGCCAGCCACCAGCCGGCGAGCACGAACCAGATGATATTGCCGATCACCCCGAGCGGGCCGGTGCCGATATCGCTCATCCCGGTGACCTCGTCGCGCCGCACCGCCTTCGAGCCGAATGGCAGCAGCGTGTAGACGGCGATGTTGAAGGCCGCCCGCGCCCAGGGCAGGCCGATGATAGTGATGGCCATGATGACCGCGGCGATCAGCCAGCCGAACGCCATCCAGGCGCCGCCGATGAGGATCCAGAGCAGGTTGAGCAGGATGGAAACGGGAGCCATGGGATGATCCGAAGGTGGATGACGCCATCTATATAGGTTCGAAATCTGTCTCTGCGAAGACGGCTCGATACCCACAAAACGAAGCCCGGCTGCGCGAGGCGACATCCGGGACCTTGGCTCTCACTGTCCCGGGTATCGCCTTGCGCACCCGGCTAGATCTTGCGTCCGGCCTGCTCCCAATAGGGATCGCGCAGGCGGCGCTTGAAGATTTTTCCGGAATCTTCGCGCGGCAGCCCGCTGCGGATCTCGATGTGCTTCGGCACCTTGTAGTCGGCGAGCGAAGCCTTCAATCGCGCCCGGACCTCGGCGGCCTCGAGCGTGATGCCGGCCTGCGGCTCGACCACCGCCATCAGCGCCTCCCCGAACTCGGCATCGGGGATGCCGAACACGGCGCAATCATGCACGCCAGGCACTGCGTGCAGCACGGATTCGATCTCGGCCGGATAGATGTTGACGCCGCCTGAGATCACCATGTCGCGCTTACGGTCGCAGATGAAGACGTAACCGTCCTCGTCGATGTAGCCGACATCGCCGGAGGTGATGAAGCCATCGCGGTCGATCTCGGCGCGCTTCTCCGGCTTGTTGTGGTAGGTGAAATCGGCCATCCCGGCCATGCAGGAATAGATCTCGCCGACTTCGCCCACCGGAAGCACGCGGCCGTCATCCCCGATGAAGCGCAGTTCCGCGCCGGGCGAGATCCTGCCGACCGTGCCGGGCTTCTTCAGCGCATCCTCCGAGGTTGCGAAGGTGACCGCGCTGGACTCAGTCGAGCCGTAGAATTCGTAGATCACCGGTCCCCACCATTCGATCATGGCGCGCTTGACGTCGGCCGGACATGGCGCGGCGGCATGGATGACGTGGCGCAGCGAGGAGACGTCATATTTCCTGCGCACCTCTTCCGGCAGCTTCATCAGGCGGATGAACATGGTCGGCACCATGAAGATGGTGTCGATCCTGTATCGTTCGATGAGTTCGAGAAATTCTTCGGCCTCGAAGCGCGGCATCAGCACCAGTGCGCCCCCGAGCTTGCCGGCGCGGATGCCGAAGGAGTTGGGCGCGGAATGATAGAGCGGGCCCGGCAACAGCGCGCGGGCGCCGGGCTTGAGGCCGTAGATCATCGCGCGCATGCGCTCGCCGGCAGCCTGCTGCTCCGGCGTCGGCGCATTGCGGCGGACGCCCTTGGGATGGCCTGTCGTCCCCGAGGTGTAGATCATGCTCATCGGCTGCGGCACGACCGGGCCGTCATAGGGTTGTTGCTGGGCGAGCCAAGACTCAAAATCGATCGCGAACTCCGGAATCTTCAGATGATCCGGATCGATCTTGTAATTGGACAGGATTTCCGGCGGCGTCGGCACGCTGAGCACGGTGACGCCGTTCGATATGGCACCGCGCAAGGCATGCAGCATGTCGGCATGTCCGATCAGCACGGAGGTGCCGGTATCCTCCAGGATGTAATTGATCTCCTCCGGCTTGAAGTGCCAGTTGATGGGCACGCCATAGGCGCCGAGCCGCATCGCAGCATAGGCGGCCTCCAGGAAGGCGATGTCGTTGCGCATCAGCATGCAGACGCAATCACCTGGCTTGACGCCGAGCTCGGCAAGGCCACTCGCGATGCGGTCGGCACGGTCAGCGACCTCGGCGTGAGAGCGGCGACGGTTGCCGGAGACGATGCCCAGGAATTGAGACGTTTCGCTCATTTGTTCTTCTTCTTGTTCAAAGTCGCCCTCATGGTGAGGAGGCGCAAAGCGCCGTCTCGAACCATGAGAGCCCGTGGCCCATCCCTCGAGACGCCGCTGCGCGGCTCGTCGGGATGAGGTCTGTGTTAATCCGCAAACTTCGGCGCGCGCTTCTCCAGATTGGCCCGCACCGCCTCGGTCTGGTTCGCGCTGCCGATCAGCTTCTGCTGCTCGACGGATTCGGCGAGCAGCGCGGGGCCCGGATCGACCGAGAGATTGTTGAGCAGGCGTTTTGCCGCACGGATCGCGTCGGGACTCTTGCCAGCGATCTCGCGCGCGGCTTCCAGGGCCGCTGCGCGCGGATCGTCGCAGATGCGGGTGGCGAGGCCGTAAGTCATCGCCTCCTGCGCGGAGAAGATGCGGCCGGTGTAGGTGAGATCGCGCAGGATGTCGTCGCGCACCAGGCTTGCCAGGATCGGCGTGCCCGCCATGTCGGGCACGAGGCCCCATTTGATCTCCATGATCGACATCCGCGTATCGGGTGCGAGGAAGCGCATGTCGGCGCCGAGCGAGAGCTGGAAGCCGCCGCCGAAAGCAACGCCGTGGACGGCCGCAATCACAGGCACCGGAAGCTGACGCCAGCCCCACACCGCGGCCTGCGGAAAGTTCGCCTGCCCATGCGTGCGCTTGGTGAGGTCACGATTTTCGCCACCCGGAATTCCGTTGCCACCCTTCTCCTTCATGGCGGCAAAACGCCCCATGTCGAGGCCGGCGCAGAAAGCGCGGCCCTCGCCGGACAGCACGACGACGCGCACGCCCTTTTCCTTCGAAAGCCGCTCGGTCGCAGCGACAAGGGCCTCGAACATGGCCTGATCCAGCGCATTCATCTTGTCGGCGCGCATCAGGCGCACGTCGGCGACGCCGTCCGAGATCAAAATCGAGACGCGCTCTTCCATGGATGAATTCTCCCCTGTTCTTGTTCAGTGCCGCTTTACAGGACGCTGGCGGCCGGATTTAGTCAATCGACCAATTAACTGACAATCCCTACGGGGGAAACACCCATGTTCAAGGAAAATCTTCTGGCCGGACGCCGCATTCTCGTGACCGGCGGCGGCACCGGGCTCGGCAAGTCGATGGCGGCGCGCTTCCTCCAGCTCGGCGCCGAGGTGCACATCTGCGGCCGGCGTAAGATCGTGTGCGACGAGACCGCGACCGAATTGATGGATCTCTATGGCGGCCGCGTCACCAGCCATGGTGTCGACATCCGCAACGCTCTCGCGGTGGAGGAGATGATAGAGACCATCTTTCGCGACGGTCCCCTCACCGATCTCATCAACAATGCTGCCGGCAATTTCATCTCGCGCAGCGAGGAGCTCTCGCCGCGCGGCTTCGATGCCGTCGCCAGCATCGTCATGCACGGCACGTTCTACGTCACGCAGGCGGTCGGCAAGCGCTGGATCGCCTTGAAGCAGCCCGGCAACGTCGTCTCGATCACCGTGACCTGGGTGCGCAACGGCTCGCCTTACGTGGTGCCATCGGCGATGAGCAAGTCGGCGATCCACGCCATGACGATGTCGCTCGCCACCGAATGGGGCCGCTACGGCATCCGCCTCAACACCATCGCGCCGGGCGAAATCCCGACCGAAGGCATGAGCAAGCGGATCAAGCCCGGCGACGAGGCCGGCGCGCGCACCAAGGCGATGAACCCGATGGGCCGAGTCGGCACCATGGAGGAACTGCAGAACCTCGCGGTGTTCCTGATCTCCGGCGGCTGCGACTGGATCAACGGCGAGACCATCGCCATGGACGGCGCGCAGGCGCTCGCCATGGGCGGCAATTTCTACCAGCTCCGGGACTGGAGCGACGACGACTGGAAAGCCGCGCGCGAGAGCATCATGGCGCAGAACGAGAAGGACCGGGCCAAACGGGGATGATCTCCCCCGTGCCCCGGACGCAGCGCAGCGCGCCGCCTTCGGCCTGGTGCGCTGCTGAGCGCCGGGGCCCATCTCGCCGGATGCTGGGTCCCGGCTGAGCAGCGCATCACTTCGTGATGCGTCGCGTTCGGGGACACGAAACCGCGGCTGATTTGTCCCGTCTTGTCTTCACCCGCGGATGACGCCACACTCTGCGGCATAAGAACAAGACGACGGCAGAAACATGCCCACACAGCCTCTGGCCAATCTCGCCGACATGGTGCGCGAGCGCGCGAAAAGCCGCGGCAGCGCCATTGCCTACGAGTTCGAGGGCCGACTCACCAGCTTCGCCGAATTCGACGTCAACACCAACAAGGTCGCCCACGCGTTGATCGCAATGGGCGTGAAGAAAGGCGACCGCATCGCCTATCTCGGCAAGAACAGCGACATCTATTTCGAGCTGTTGATGGGCGCCATGAAGGCCGGTGTGGTGATGGCGCCAGTGAATTGGCGGCTCGCGGGACCCGAGGTCGCCTTCATCGTCGAGGACTGCAAGGCGCCGGTGCTGTTCGTCGGGCCGGAGTTCATCGCGCTCGTTCGCCAAATCAAGGACCAGTTGCCGGGCCTGCGTACAATCATCACCACCGAAGGCGGCGCGCCGGAATGGCAGGATTTTGCGGCTTGGCGGGACACGCAGAGCGGTGACGATCCGAGGGTCCCGATCGACACCAAGGATATCGCGATCCAGCTCTATACGTCGGGTACGACCGGCAAGCCGAAGGGCGCAATGCTCTCGCACGCGAACTTCCTCAATCTGGTACAGACCGGTAATGCCGAGGACAAGCCGGAGTGGAACCGGTGGTCGACCGATGATGTCTCGCTGGTGGCGATGCCGATCTTCCACATCGGCGGCTCGGGCTGGGGCGTGATGGGGCTCTATCACGGCGCCCGCGGCGTGATCGCGCGCGAGTTCGATCCGACCAAGGTTCTGGACTTCTTCGAGCAGTCCGGGATCACGAAGCTGTTCATGGTGCCGGCGGCAATGCAGTTCGTGGTGCGGCAGCCGCGCGCGAAGACGGTCGATTTCTCGCGGCTGAAATACATGCTGTATGGCGCCTCGCCAATTCCGGCGGCGCTGCTGAAGGAGTGCATCGAGGTCTTCAAATGCGGTTTCGTGCAAATGTACGGCATGACCGAGACCACCGGCACCATCGTCGCGCTGCCGCCGGAAGACCACATCGAGGGACTGGAGCGGATGCGCTCGGCCGGCAAGGCACTGCCGGGCGTCGAGATCGCGATCCTGGACGTCGACGGCAAGCCGCTGCCGCCGCGCCAGGTCGGCGAGATCGCGACGCGCTCGGGCTCCAACATGGCCGGGTATTGGAACGTGCCCGAGGCGACCGCCGCTGCGCTTCGTTCCGACGGCTGGCTGCGCACCGGCGATGCCGGCTACATGGACGAGGACGGGTATCTCTATATCCACGATCGCATCAAGGACATGATCATCTCGGGCGGCGAGAACATCTACCCGGCCGAGGTCGAGAGTGCGTTGTGCGATCATCCTGATGTCGCGGAGGCCGCCGTGATCGGCGTGCCTGACGACAAATGGGGCGAGGCGGTGAAGGCCATGGTGGTCATGAAGCCTGGCAAGCAGGCCACAGCCACCGACATCATCAACTTCACCCGCGAGCGCATCGCTGGCTACAAGACGCCCAAGACCGTGGAGTTTCTGCCGGCGCTGCCGAGGAATCCGAGCGGCAAGATTTTGCGGCGCCAATTGCGTGAGCCGTATTGGGCCGGGAAAGAGCGACGGGTGAATTGACCGCGTAGTGCCGTAGGATGGGCAAAGGCGCAAAGCGCCGCGCCCTCCATTCTTCGACGATTGCGGGAGAGGTGGTGGGCACGCTTCGCTTTGCCCACCCTACGGTGCTAGCGCTAATGCTTCCCCGGCCCCATATAGCCGAACAAGAACCCGGCCACCTTCCGCATCTGGATCTCCTCACTGCCCTCGGTGATGCGATAGCGCCGGTGGTGGCGGTAGATGTGCTCGAACGGCTTGTGGCGTGAGTAGCCCATGCCGCCATGGACCTGCATGGCGCGGTCGGCGGATTCGCAGCAGAGGCGGTTTGCCCAGTAATTGCACATGGAGACGCGATCAGAGAGCGTGCGCTCAATCTGCTCTTCGGTGAGCTGGTCCATCTCCCAGGCAGTCTTGCGGATCAGAAGACGCAGCATCTCGGCCTGCGTGGCGAGCTCGACCAGCGGGAACTGGATCGCCTGATTCTCGGCGAGCGCCTTGCCGAACGGCTTGCGCTCGCGGGCATATTTCACGCTCTCGTTGATGCAGTAAACCGCGGCGCCGAGCGAGCTCGCGGCCTGGCGGATGCGGTTCTGGTGCACGAAGCACTGCGCCAGCGACAGGCCGCGGCCCACCTCGCCGAACAGCGCATCCTCGGGCACGAACACGTCCGTGAAGCTGACGCGGGGATGGTCGGTCGGCATGTTGAAGGTCCACATGTACTCCTCGACCTTGACGCCGTCGCTCTTCGCCGGCACCAGGAAACAGGTGATGCCGCGCGCATCGCCGTGATTGCCGCTCGTGCGCGCAAACAGCGCGCAATGCGTGGCAACATGCATGCCTGTCGTCCACATCTTGTCGCCGTTGATGATCCAGCCCTTGACGTTGTCGCGGGTCGCCGGCACCGCGCGCGTCTCCATATGGGTGGCGTCCGAGCCGTGATGCGGCTCGGTTAGGCCAAAGGTGATGCGGTACTTGCCTTTGATCGAGCCGTCGATCATCGCCTTCTGATCGTCGCGGCCGTAGCGGTCGAGCATGGTGACAACGGGGAAATTGCCGACGATGGAATGCTCGTTCTGGAGATCGTTGTGCAGGCCGAGTCCCTTGGCGGCAAAATGCTCGCGGATCACGGCCATCCAGAGATTGGAGCCGTCCTTGCCGCCAAATTGCTTCGGCACCGGAAAACGCAGATGACCCGCGGCGTCCGCCAGGTCCTTGGCCTTGCGCAGCAGCGCCTCCCATTCGTGGCGCGGCAGGCCGCCATTCTCGAAATCGGTGCGCGCCCATTCGCGGCGGTGATCGAAGAAGCGGATGTTGTCATCGGCCTCCTCCAGCGGCTTGATCTCGCGCTCGATGAAACGGTCGAGCTCTCCGAGATAGGCGACGAGATCGTCAGGCAATGAGAAATCCAAGGGTCTCTCCCTCAATGATTTTTCGTTTTGCGTTAAGGCGCTAAGCGCATTCTTGCTTCGCACGATTAAGCGGAGAAGAGCGCATCCAAGTCAAGCAAGCCGAGACGTGTGAGGCACGCAAGGCGCGCTTGCGCATTTCGGTGGTGCTCAAGCGCACCCGCGCGCTAGTATGACGACAATATTCCTTCACGAGAAAATGCGGGAGCGATCATGGAGCTGAAATTTTCCAAGGTGGAACGCAAGGGCCCGATCACGATCGTCACACTGTCGCGGCCCGAGGTCTATAACGCGCTGCACACGGACGCGCATTTCGAGCTCAACAAGGTCTTCGACGATTTCTCGGCCGATCCCGAGCAATGGATCGCGATCGTCACCGGCAGCGGTGACAAGGCGTTCTGCGCCGGCAACGATCTGAAGTGGCAGGCCGCGGGCGGCAAACGCGGCTGGGACAAGGGTGGGTTTGCGGGCCTGACCTCGCGGTTCGACTGCGACAAGCCGATCATCGCCGCCGTGAACGGCGTCGCGATGGGCGGCGGCTTCGAGATCGCGCTGGCCTGCGACCTCATCATTGCCTCGGAGAATGCCACCTTCGCGCTGCCCGAGCCGCGCGTTGGCCTGGCCGCGCTCGCCGGTGGCCTGCACCGCCTGCCACGGCAGATCGGCCTCAAACGCGCCATGGGCATGATCCTTACCGCGCGGCATGTCAGTGCCAAGGAAGGCCTCGAGCTCGGCTTCGTCAACGAGGTGGTGCCGCGAGGCGAGGCGCTCGACGCCGCGCTGCGCTGGGCGGAGATGATCACCAAGAACTCGCCGATGTCCATACGGGCCTCGAAGCAGGCAATCCAGAAAGGGCTTGGCGTCTCGCTGGAACAGGCGATCGAGCAGCAGCGGGAGTATCCGGCGGTGAAGGCGATGGTGGCGTCGCAGGATTACATCGAGGGCCCGAAGGCGTTTGCGGAGAAGCGACCACCGAAATGGGTGGGGAAGTAAACGAGTCTTTCCCCCCGTCATTGCGAGGAGCTCTTGCGACGAAGCAATCCAGACCGCCTCCGTGGAAAGACTCTGGATTGCTTCGCTGCGCTCGCAATTGTGCATGTTCACTAATTCGCTGATTGGATCGCTCCAGCGGAGGACGATCCGATGCGCGACAACAGCTATGACCGGACGATTGAGCGCAACTATCTGCA
>NZ_JADPKU010000027.1:0-24338 GCF_023074095.1 Bradyrhizobium sp. 137 | reverse complement strand
TCCGACACCGGTAAGCCGGGCAAGTAAGAGCCATAACCAGCAGGCTCCATTCTT
The DNA here is from genome assembly GCF_023074095.1 of Bradyrhizobium sp. 137. Lineage (NCBI taxonomy): Bacteria > Pseudomonadati > Pseudomonadota > Alphaproteobacteria > Hyphomicrobiales > Nitrobacteraceae > Bradyrhizobium > Bradyrhizobium sp. 137. The sequence goes on along the minus strand of NZ_JADPKU010000027.1, from coordinate 24,284 downwards.
TCGAACACTCCCTTCTTCTCCACGCCTCAACGGCGCACGCCGTCCCGGCTTCGATCCCTCGCGCCAAGAGCTTCGGAGCTCCTCGCCGGGGGCACTCGGGAAAGGGGGCTCGCCTTCGGCGATCGCTATCACTGCCCCGTTCCCGGGTGCCGCTGTTAACCGGTCTCGTCGCTGCACTCGGACCAGCGTGCCCCTTCGGGTCGCTATGCTCACGCTCTCCGGGTGCCATTTTCCGCTGAGGTGATGCGCCGTTGGCGCACGCCTGATCAGGGCCTGCGGCCCTGGGCGGTCAAGGCCAAGCCCTATGATGAAATGGACGGAAGGCGGGCCGCCTCGTAGATTTCGCACTCTCTCGCGGAGAGGCTGAGAGTAAGAGTGTCGTGCGGATTTGCCGTGACGGGTTACAGGCTGCGAGAGAGGCTCGCACCGCCCGTCGCGGAGACCTGCGATGTCCAGATATTATCCTCGGGCGTGCACCGGTGAGGACCGGGCGAGCCTTTATGACGAAATCACCAACAAGATCATCGCCGAGCTGGAAGCCGGCGGAGTGCCGTGGGTGCAGCCATGGGACTCCGCGGCGGCGAAGGCGCAATTGGCCTTGCCGAAAAGCGCCGCGACCGGTCGCCACTATAGCGGCATTAACATCTTAATCCTCTGGGCGGCCGCAACCGAGCGCGCATTCACAGGTCAGAGCTGGCTTACATTTCGCCAGGCGCTGTTGCTCGGCGGTCACGTCCGCAAGGGCGAGCGCGGCACGACCATCGTCTACGCCGATCGTTTTGTGCCGGCCGACGAAAAGCGGCGCGCGAGCGAGAACGGTGAGGAAGCGCAGGCCATTGCATTCCTCAAGCGTTTCACGGTGTTCAACAGTGATCAATGCGAGGGCTTGCCTTCCGAGATCACAACGACGGCACCGCCTCCGCCGCCAGGCCTGATCGAGCCCCGGGTCGAAAAGCTTATCAAGGCGACTAGCATCGACTTCCGGATCGGCGGCAATCGCGCCTTCTATGTGCCGGCAGAAGATTATGTGCAGGTGCCGCCACCGCAAGCCTATTTCGAGCCGATCAATTGGCATCGAACGGCCCTGCATGAGCTGGCGCATGCCAGCGGCCATCCGTCACGTCTCAACCGCGACTTGTCAGGCGGCTACGGGACCAGGAAGTACGCGTTTGAGGAACTGGTTGCGGAGATCTCGTCTGCGTTCAGTTGCGCTTCGCTCGGTATCGTGCCGACGGTGCGGCACGCCGACTATATTAGCTCCTGGCTTGAAGTGCTGCGAGAAGACAATCGCGCGATTGTGCGAGCTGCTTCACAAGCCAGCAAGGTTGCGGACTATCTCCTTGGATTCTTGCCGGAAGTTGTTGTCGACATGACGACCGAGAGAGCGGAGCAGGAGGCCGCGTAAAGATCTTGCCAGTCACTTCGGAAACGAGAGTGAGAGGGGAGATGCGGTTTTCGCGACGGGTTGGAGGCCGAGAGAGAGGCTCCCGGCCGCCCGTCGTGGAGAATCCACATGACCAAGGCTGTCCAAAAGATCACGCTGTCACCCTCGCGCGACATTCCGTTCAACAAGCTGGTGCTCAGCCAGTCGAACGTGCGGCGCGTGAAAGCGGGCGTTTCGATCGAGCAGCTCGCGGAAAGCATTGCGCAGCGCACTCTCTTGCAGAGCCTAAATGTCCGGGCTGTACTCGATGGAGAGGGTGACGAAACCGGCATGTTCGGCGGTCGACGTTATCGCGCACTGGAACTTCTCGTCAAGCAGAAGCGCATGGTGAAGACGCAGGTCGTTCCGTGTGTCGTGCGCGAAGCCGAGGAGGAAGACCCGGCAAGGCCGTTGCTAGATCGGCTCATCATTGAACTGACGGCGCACCGTACGCTGGCATTGCGGGATGCGCTGGCCGAAAATCCTGCGATCGCGTTCCAGGCAGTGCTGCACAACTTCGTGCTGACGGCCTTTTACCGGTTTGCTTCGTCCGGGAGCTGCCTTGAGATTTGGCTGCGCACGCCAACCTTTCCTGCTCAAGCTCCGGGCTTGAGGGAAAGCGTCTCGGCTAAGGCTGTCGAGGTGCGGCATGAGGGCCGGAACGCACGGTTGCCGAAGAGCGAGAACGATCTCTGGGATGCGCTGACGGCTCTCGATGGTGGTGCACAGGCGTCGCTGTTCGCCCACTGCGCGTCCTTTGCGGTCAACGCCGTCTATCAGCCGGCCAATCGTTACAATCAGGGTCGCGTCTCAGCCCACGGCGTCCGCACGCGTCTCGACCAGGCCAACGTGCTAGCGCGCTGCCGGAGTTGACATGGTGCAGGCTGGCTGGAAGTCAACAACTACATCGGCCGCGTCACTAAGCCTCGCATTCTGGAGGCGGTGCGGGAAGCCAAGGGCGAGTCGTCGGCGCAACTGATCGACCATCTGAAGAAGGCCGACATGGCCAAGGAGGCCGAGCGTCTCCTGGATGGCTCGGGCTGGTTGCCGGAGCCGCTGCGCCTCGACGATTCCAGCCCGTCTTCGGCGGAGCCGGAAGGTGAAGCGGGCCCGCTGCCAGAATTCCTCGCTGGCGAGGAGGATCCGGAGAACGGCAGCGACGAGCATCCGCAACAGCTCGACGCGGCTGAGTGACAGCATAAGGGCTGGCTCCGGCTGTCCCGCGCTTGCTCGGGGACCGATGCACAGCGTCGGTCCCCATTCTTATGACCGAGGCTGAGAGGGAGAGTGGGGCCGGGATGGGTTTGAATCGCCGTGGTCTTGAGGAGAGCGCCGGGCGATTCGACCCGTTCCTGCTCTCCGAAAGAAATCCCATGACCGACTCTCTCGCAAGCGGCGCTGCCGCCGCGCCGCTCCCGATGCGTGCCGCTGCCACTATCACCTCCGCTGCAGTCAGGGCTGCGCGACAGCTCTTGACCGATCTCGAACGCGGCCGGCGCATCGATGCCGCCGTCCTGCGTGGCGCCATGGAGGCTGCCTTCGGCGCCTCGGATGCGGCAGGTAGCTGGAATTGGAAGACCGCCTATGACACCTGCGAGGCGGCCACCGTTCTATTTCTTCGCAAGTTCGGTCCGGCGATGGGGACCAAGGCTGGTTCGACGGCGGCGATGTTGCCGATGCTGGCGAGAGTAGCCAGTCTCCTGCCGACGCACACGCGGCGTTCCGAGGACAGCCAGGCGCTTCAACAATTCTCGACGCCGATCCCACTGAGGCTGGCTGCATGTACCGCGGCCTGCATCACGCCTTCCGACTGGGTTTTGGAGCCGTCTGCGGGCACCGGCTTGCTCGCCATCTTTGGCGAGCTCGCCGGCGGCGCATTGGTATTGAACGAGTTGTCCGAACCCCGTGCGGAGTTGCTGGATCACCTGTTCGCCGGCGTTGAGGTCACCCGGTTCGACGCCGCCCAGATCGATGATCACCTCGAAGCCGATTTCGTACCTAGCGTCGTCTTAATGAATCCGCCGTTCTCGGCGCTGGCGAATGTCGATCGGCGAATGGCGGACGCGGCGCTCCGGCACATCGCTTCGGCCTTGGCGCGCCTTTGCGACGGTGGGCGTCTGGTCGCCATCACGGGTGCAAGCTTCGGGCCGGACAATCCGGCGTGGCGAGATGCCTTCGTTCGCCTTCAGGGACGCGCGCGAGTTGTGTTCTCTGCCGCCATCGACGGCGCTGTCTACGCGATCCTCGTGTTCTCCGACGCGGGCGGTACGGGCAGGAGCTACCACGCCGAATTGTCGGCCAGGAATCGCTGCCTGCGGGTCCACTATTTGCTCGAGCCCGGATGGAAGGCGGACGCCGCGATCCAGGGTCTCGGCCAGACCAACCGGACCAACCAGGCGCAGCCGCCGCTGTTTCGGCCCGTTGCGACCGACGTGAAGGCCGAGAAGCGCTTCTTGAGCACCATCGCTCGCCGGCTCGACACGTTGGGAGCGATTACGCGCGGCCAGCGCCAAACCGGAGGGCAGGGCCTGTTCCGGCCCGAGGACAATCTCGAAAGCCAGTACGGACGGGATGCGTTGCGCCAGCTCTATACGCTGCTCGCGCGTGGCAAGGTCGACGGCTGCTCACTTGAGACATTCGAGGGTGCAACCGGCCTGAAGCTAACAGATACCAACGGGCCCAGGGATGACCTGCCGCCGATCACGACCTTCCTGAACCGGCTGCTGGCGCTCACGATCGAACTTCAGAACATCCTGTTCACCGTGTTCGAGCAGCTCTTGGCCGCTCGGATCGAGGGCGCGGTCGCATCCGGCACCTATGACCTGGGACTGGAAACGCTCCGCGCCGAAAGCTTCGTCGTTACCGACCGGAGCACGATCTATACCCATCCGGGCACTGGCGCCGAGACCCGGCTTCTCACGATTACCCAGCGCCAGCGCACTCATCCGGTGAGCCTGGATGATGCTCTTGCTCGTCGTTCCGACCATCGTGCCGTCCTCTTGATCAATGAGCGATCGGGCCGTGCCGCCCTACAGCTCCCGGCTCCGAGTTTCATACTTGATGACGGCGAGATCGAGCGGCGCGTCCGCCTGATCCACCCCATGGAGCAGCACAGCGCTCGCTTGACGATGATGGCGGAAAGCCATTGGGTCGAGGCCGACCGTGATGGCTTCGCCGCAGCCTGGCTGGCGGAGCTCGCCGAGGTCCCCGAGTTCACGGAAAGCATGATTCACGTCGTGGCCGGCTTGCTACTGCCCATCTGGAAGCGGCTGCCTAACGAGCCGACGCGGGTCTATCGGCTCCAGACCGATGCGGGCGAGCGCGTCATCGGCCGCAAGGTCTCCGCGACCTGGGTCGCGAACCTCCTTGCGGCTGACGCGCCGGCACTGACGCCGGACGCGGCCTTCGCCGCGCTGATGGAGGGGCGGACCGTCCTCGAGCTCGCGGAGGGGCTCCAGCTTCGCCGTGCCCGGGTGATGGGCGCATACCGCATCGAACTGTCTGGGTTCAACGACACGATGCGCGACCGCTTGCGGGCCTACGGCCTCTTCGGAGGAATCATCTCCTGGAAGCTGCGCATATTCGTGCCCACCGACGCGAGCGGCGTCGAGATCCTGGCGAAGGTGCTTGAGCAGTATCCAGTCGCGCGCATCAGCGAGCGGGAGGCCGCCTGATGCCCCGCGATGCCATCGAACTGGCACGCCGCCTCGCGCGTGAGGCCGAGGCGGTGTGCCGCCACTATCTCTCCAACGGCAAGCGGCAAGGGCGGTACTGGCTGGTCGGAGACGTCCACAACACCCCGGGGCGCTCGCTGTTCGTGCGGCTCCAGGAATCGCCGAAGGGGCCTGCCGGCAAATGGACAGACGCCGCGACCGGCGAGCATGGCGATCTCCTCGACGTCATCCGCGAAAGCCTGGGATTGCGTGACTTCCGCGAGACCGCCGAGGAAGCAAGACGCTTCCTGAAATTGCCTCGCGCTGAACCGGAACTCTTCTCAAGGCCCGTCGGTCCGGCAGCACCGGCCAAATCGCAAGAGGCTGCCCGTCGGCTCTTTGCAATATCCAGCCCGATCGAGGGGACCGTGGTCGAATCCTATTTGCTGAATCGCGGAATAGCTCACGTCCATCATGGTGGCAGTCTGCGTTTCCACCCGCGCTGCTACTATCGGCCGGACGAGCACCTGCCGATCGAGACTTGGCCAGCGATGATCGCTTCTGTCACTGATCTCGATGACAGGATCACCGGGGTACACCGTACCTGGCTCGACCCGGTCCGCTTTGATCGCGTTCGGTTGGGCAAGGCTCCGATCGATACGCCACGACGCGCGATGGGCGACCTCCTCGGCAATGCCGTTCGTTTCGGCGTGGTGGACGATATACTCGCCGCCGGCGAGGGCATCGAGACCATGCTGTCGCTGCGCTACGTGTTGCCGACAATGCCGATGGCCGCTGCGCTTTCGGCCAACCACCTCGCAGCCATGTTGCTGCCGTCTGGCTTGCGTCGGCTCTATATCGCTCGCGATGCCGATGCCGCCGGTGATACGGTGCTCGCCGTTCTGACCCAGCGCGCAGCAGACGCCGGCATTGAAGCGATCGCGTTGTCGCCACGGCTGGGCGACTTCAACGAAGATCTGCACGTCTTCGGTCTCGACGGTCTCCGAGCGGCCTTGCGGATTCAGCTCGTACCCGAGGATGTCGTCCGCTTCTTGCATTCGTCGACGGTGCCCGCGGAATAGGTCACGACGGTTCGATCGACCGTGACAGGTCGGTCATGGGCGAGGCCAATACCGGAAGGGGACGCGACCTCGGCCTTCTAGAGGGCGATCGGACGGCAAGCGGCCCGGGCCGGCAATGGCTGCGTCCGGCTATTTTCCGCCGCGCGCCGGCAATTGAAACGCACGTCATATGTCTAGTCAGCGCGCTTTGCATCGCGAAGCAAAATAGCCGGCCTTCGCCATCCTCCGCTGCCGCTTCGGCCCTTCGGGTTCTGGCCTGTTCCGCCCGCCGTCTGAGTGATCGCCACGAAGGCCGCGAAGGGCGCGGCCAAACCCGGCAAAGGACCTCCTTCCATGACCGACCATGACGACGTCGAACCGCCGCACGCCTCTTCTCCGACCGACCACGTCCTCACCGAACTACAGCTCTTCGGCTACCGTCCCTTCGACGACCAGCCTGACCCGAGACCGCTTCCCGAAGGCAAGATGATCTCCGGGGCCGTGGCCGATATCTTCGACGCCCTGGTCGCGACCCTGAACGACACGCGGCTCGAGCCGGACCTTGACGATCTGCTCTGGTCGACCGTCAACTTGTTCCGTCGTGCCGTCGATCGCATCGAACGCCAGCTCGACGACAACGAGCAGGCGCAGCACAAGAGCCAGCGCGAGCAGAACGGCTCCGAAGTACGATCGGTCGAACTCGAGCGCCTCACGGCTGAAGGCATCACGCTGATCGAGCGCCGCAACTGCCTGGAACTCTTCCGCGACCAGGCGATCGAACGCTTTGAAGTCCACACCGGTTCGTCCTGGCGTCCGCGGTCGGGGTCACTGGTCAACCACCGCACGCTAACCGCGGCAATGATCGACTCCCGCGACTTCATCGCAGCGAAACGCCGCGCCGAGACCGAGGTCCTGGTGCCGCCAGGACCCAAGATCGCACTCACCGGCGGGCTCGACTTCAACGACCACCACCTCATCTGGGATCGCCTCGACAAGGTTCACGGCAAGCATCCCGACATGGTCCTGGTCCATGGCGGCTCCCCGAAAGGCGCCGAACTCATCGCCTCCAAATGGGCGATCAATCGCAAGGTACCGCAAATCGCCTTCAAGCCCGACTGGACCAGGCACGCCAAGGCGGCACCGTTCAAGCGCAACGACGCCATGCTCGGGCTCCTGCCGATCGGGGTCATGTACTTCCCCGGCACTGGAATCCAGGACAATCTCGCCGACAAGGCGAAGCGGCTCGGCATTCCCGTCTGGAAGTTCGGCGGCGCGTGAGCGCCGTCTTGCTCGCATCTAAGATGGCAGGGTGGAGTTGCACGCCGCAACTCCGCCTCGTTTCGATATCAGGTCCGAAGCCGCGCCGCGGTGGTGGTGGAAGGCGCGACCAGTACATCTATGCACTGGAGCCACCGCCATGCTCGCCCTTCGGCTTGTCCTCAACACATTCGGCATCGGCTTGTTCTGCTGGCTGACCTTTGCGCTGGCGGTCTATGCCTTGCCGTTTTTCGTCGCACTCAGTGTCTGGATGTCGGCATTTCGTGATGGCGCGGGCGTTTTCGGTGCACTGCTCATCAGAATTGCTTCTGGCGCGCTGACGCTTGCCGCTGGTCAGGTCGCCATCGCCGCTAGTCAGTCCTTGACTTTGCGCGTCGCGATCGGAAGCGCATTTGACGTCCCTGCGGCAATCGCCGGCTATGAAGCAGTGTTTGCGCTTTCGCAGATCGGGGGGCTTCGCTGGCTTGGCGCGAGGCCTTCGCTTGCCTAGGTGCGGTTTGCATCGGCGGCGCGGCATGAACGCGCTTGAGAGTTTTGGCGAAGACCCGCCCACTCGAGTCAGGTCGGGCGGTGGAGCGGTTCCAGCCAGTTCTTACCGCCACTCTCCGCAAGGGATGACCCTTGCGCCTTCATCATCGAACAGGTTCGCGTAGATCGGTACGTTGAATGAGGGATCATCGGGACGCGAGCAGGGAGCCAGTCCTTCTCGGAGTGCCTTGACCAATCCGCGTCCATTTCGGCCCAACCCACGTAGCTGCAGCGGTGCGGCGTGCCCCTTGATCATTCCTTCGAAGAGGACTTCAGCCCTTTGCAGCAGATTGTTTCTCTTTCTACGCCGGATCGTTCGCCGCTCTTGTTCAGAGGAACCGAGATATGCCACGTCTTCTCCTTATTGCGGTTCAGCACGCGACGCACGTGGCCTCTTTGATGGCTTGATCTGGCCCAAGACCGGCTGCGCCTCGATCGTCTGAGCCGCAACGCCGTTGATGCGACTTTCTTCCCCTGGGCTTCGCCCATTCCTCGCGAGACAAGAAAGTCGCCACAACGGCGTCCTCCGCTGCGCTCCGGCCCTTCAAGCGGGTGCGTCGCCGATCGTCTTCGGCTTCAGATCGCCATCGAGGCCGCGGTGGTCGCGGGCTCGAAACACAAACAGGAGAAGTAACATGGCTAATATCGGTTCGTTCAAGAAAGTCGGTAACGAGTTTCACGGCGAGATCGTCACCCTGAGCCTTCAGACCAAGGGCGTCCGCATCGTCGCCGAAACCAACCGCTCCAGCGACAACGCGCCCAGCCACCGCATCTACGTGGGCCGGGCGGAGATCGGGGCAGCCTGGTCGAAGCGCTCCGAGGAGGGCCGCGACTACCTCTCGCTCAAGCTCGACGATCCCTCCTTCAACGCACCGATCTACGCGAACCTGTTCGATGACGAAGGCGGCGAGGGGTACACCCTGCTCTGGTCGCGGCCGCGCAAGAACGGCGAGTGAGACTCGCTCTAAAGCCCGCCCGAGTTGATCGGGCGGGTTCCTTTTGGAGCCTAAAGTCGAAAACATCAACGCTGCGCCGCTGCATCGCCGCAGTCGATTCGTGATTTCGCCTTCTAGAGCTCGCAGTGCCACTACCGATCTGGGTGGTCATAAAGTCGCTCTTACGCAGCAGTGCTATTTCTTCTTGGAACTGGCTCGCCGGCTTGCGACCTTAGGCCAGTCCTTCGGTGTTGTCGCTCCTCTGGGTGGCTGAACCGAGCCTTCAGCACAAGTGAACACCCAGCGTGTCGGCCAGCCAGTCGAGAAACATCAATTCTCCGGTTCTCAGATTGCCTCCCGAGGCCACCATATATGAGTGGTCACTGCCGGCACTGTAGGCACGTGGCTCTTGGGGAACCGAGGCCTTGCCGATGCTGGTCCCAGTTGTGCGGAGCGCGTCTGCCTCGCCGCTGCGCAACCGTCTGCTGATCTTGCATCGGGCAGCAACAGACAGGCACCCACGGTTGGTGTGCTGTAGTGCGCATTCAGGGAGAGCAACATCACCTTTGGTTCAAAAATGCGCCGCGGCCGGTGTCCCGAGCCACAAGTCCCCAATCGTAGATTTGCATTAGATTTGCGTCGCTGTGCCAAGATGGAGGATGTAGCAGGGACGGAGAATGTCATGGCGCTCCGGCAACTTGCCTCCCTGACATTGAGCGATGAAGTTCGTGCCGAACAAGTCGCTGACGACGCGGCGGAAGACGGTTCTGGTGCTGGCGCTGCGAGCGCGAATCGTGCTGACCTGCGCGGAAGGCGGTCAGAACAAGGAAGTGGCGGCCAAGCTGGGCCTTGAGGGGTCGAGGGTAGGCGCGGCGTTTTGTGGAGCGGCGCGTCGACGAGCCACGCTTCGGGCGCCGCGTACGGTTGAGGATGCCCGCATCGAAGCCGCGATCGTGAGGACATTGGAGAGTTGCCCTGAGAACGCCATCCATCGGAGTTCCCGCGGCATGGCGAGCCAGCGGCCTGTCGGTGTCGACCGTGCAACGCATCTGGCCGGCCTTCGGGCTCCAGCCGCACCCGACGGAGACCGTCAAGCTCTCCACGATCCAAACTTCATGGCCAAAGTGCGCGACGCTGTGGGCCTTTACGTCCGGCCGCCGGAGCTCGTGTCGTTCTATGCGTGGATGAGAAGTCCCAATCCGGGCGCTGGACCGCAGCCACCATGCTGCCGATGCGTCCCGGCCAGCCGGCCCGAAGGAAGGATGACTACAGAAGACATGGCACCACATCGCTGTTCGCCGCTCTCGACATTGCGACAGCACGAGCCAACGGCGAAGTGCTAGCGAGGTCGCCGTGCTGCCAAATTCCGTCAGTTCCTCGACGAGATCGAGGCCGCTGTGCCGCGCGAGCTCGAGGTCCATCTCGTCATGGACAATTGCGCCACGCATAAGTCCGCACTGATCCAATGATGGATGGCTAAAAGACAGCGCTGGCACGTGCACCTGACCCCGACCAGTTCGTCATGGCTCAACTAGGCCGGGCCTTTCTTCGTTCTCCTCCCGGATAAAAAGATCAGGCGGGCGCAGCGTCGCCGCCCTCCGGGCAGACATCACTTCGTTTATTGATCGACACAACGCCCATCCCAAACCGTCCCGATGGAGGAAGTCCGCCGATCACATCCTTCCATTCATCGAACGCTTCTGCCGGTACAATGCCCCGACAAACACAATGTGATGTTGCGATCTTGTTCAGGACAGGACCTTCCGCCGAACTGCCGCTCGATGCAGACCTCGAAGTCCGTGCCCATGTCTCTTGTGCATCGGCTTTAGTCCTTGCTTGAGGGGAGGCTGAAAGCACGCGGCTGTCTGCATCGGACCGAGCATGTGCCGTCATGACAAGGCCGCTGTCCGGGAAAGTTCGGGACCATGTGCGGCGTGAAATCCATCGAAGAAGGTGGCCAAGATGCAGGATTTAGCCGTGAACACGCGCCTCATTGCATTAAGCAGAATCGCAGAGTTGTTACAGTCTGCTTCAGCAATCACACGGTCGTAGGAAGCATGTTCAGGGGATTGATATCTCGGCGAATCTCGGAGCGTCGATCCTCGTTGGGGTTCTCGTTCCAGTAGCGTTGGAACCGAGCGCAAGGTCCAGGCGAGATGGAACAGGTGTTTTGTACGAAGCGCTCCACTGAAGCCGAGACACCACACTCACGTGCGAAACGAGATTGTTTGTTCGCAATGTACTATGTTTGTCGGAGCAAATGCGCCCAAATCTGCCATTGCGGCTGCTCGAGGAGGGGCACGGCCACTCGGCCGGGAGTGAGCTGGCAAAGCCAGCCTACCGGCCCGCGTGAACTGGGCAAAAAGTTTATCTGGGGAGGCCGGCGGGCGGAAGAGTAAAGCGATTGGATAATCTACGTGAATGGGCAGCGCCTGGGATTGATCGCCACAGGAGGGACACAGGCCGATCTTCACATGAAAGACAAAGCGGTTGTGGGCGCGAAGCTATCGGTCCGACTCTACTTCATCGAGAGCCTCATCTGGTGCTTGTAGTATGATCATTCGGAAAACTGATGCAAACTTTGCGCGAACGCGGCCCGTGGATTCGGATCATGCCTTAGTTTCGCCGGGACGGTGAGATGAGCAAGTTCAGCCAGGAAAAAGTACTGAGCGTCCATCACTGGACGGACAATCTCTTCAGCTTCACCACGACCCGGAATCCGTCGTTCTGCTTCCGTAGCGGTGAATTCACGATGATCGGGCGCAAGGTCGACGAGAAGCCGCTGCTGCGGGCCTACAGCCTCGCCAGCGCTCATTACGAGAACCGGTTGGAATTCCTCTCGATCAAGGCACCGGATGGTCCCTTAACCTCGTGTCTGCAGCATCTGAAGGAGGGTGACGAGATCATCGTCAGCCGCACGGCGACGGGGACGCTGGTCATCGATAATCTCGAGGACGGGCGCAATCTGCATCTTATCGGCACCGGCACCGGGCTTGCGCCGTTCCTGAGCGTCATCAAGGATCCCGAAACCTATTTGCGATTCGAGAATGTCGTGCTGCTGCATGGCTGCCGCCGCGTCACCGAGCTCGCCTATGGCGAGATGATCACGGAAAAACTGCCGTGCGACGAACTGGTCGGCGACTTCGTGCGCTACCAGCTGATCTATTATCCGACCGTGACGCGCGATTGCTTCTGTAACCGCGGCCAGGCCACCGATCTGATCGTTTCAGGCAAGCTGTTCGCGGAGATCGAACTGCCGGAACTGGAGCCGCAGCATGACCGCATCATGATCTGTGGCAGCCCCGGCTTGGTGCGCGATCCCCGCGAGCTATTGGTGGCGAAGGGTTGTCGATGGGGATCAAGGCAAGCCGGCGCAATTCGTGTTCGAAAAAGAGTTCGCAGAACGAAATAGATTCGTCTCGCAGAAGGAGGGCATATGAACCATGACGACAAGTACAAATCGCCATGAAGCATCGACGATGACAGACGAAGAGCGCGAGCTAGAGCGCTGCAAACAAGAAATTCTTCGTCTCACACAGCTGGTTGTGTTTCTCAAACGGCAGGTAGTGCAGCTTTCTGAAATCGTTTTGCGCAACGTCGTAAAGAGCGTCGGGGGCGGAAAGTCGGAGCGCTCGTGAGTCTCTGAGCGACGCCGAAGTAGCGCAAACTGTTCGACGCGCCAGCTCGAAAAGTTGGATCTCGTACCTGAACCCAGCAATAGTAGGAAAGGCGAATGATCGTCAGCAAGTATCAGTTCAGGCACGAGCTGCGGCTGTTGATCGACACGCAGATCAGCGGCTCGAGCACGTTCGAAGACTACGTGCTAGTCACACGGGAGCTGGAAAAGGCGAAAAACAGGCTGGAGCTGGACGCTGAGAAATTCCCCGACGAGGAGGTCGACGCTTGTGAATGATAGCGCCGGCCCGAGCGCTTAGCACTCGTTGATCAATCCTTGGGCGGACGCTGTGTTGGAATGGTAAAGCCCGCCTTTAGGCAGCCTATTGTGACCATGGTCTTGAAGCCCTAATTTCCGGTCATCATAGAAGAATTGCCGGTTAACGGCTCATAAGCTTGCTATTTGGTGCGCAGTATAGTCGCGAGATAGGCGCAGTGTGGTCAACGCGCTCCGAAGGAAGCGCGCGAATACCTCTCACACGAGCTTGACCATCCTCCTCGACGCGCCGATATACGCGAACCTGTTCGATGACGAAGGCGGCGAAGGCTACACCCTAGGCGGAGCTTCGTGTTCAAGTCATGCAGCAACTGCCGAGCAACCGAAACAAGCGTCTGGCCGAAGTCCTTTCATTTTTGCTTCGGCGTCTTGGTTCGCTCTTTGCAGAATTCCTCATCAGGCAACACGAGATCGACGTGGCTAAGGCTTAATGTGCTCGCGAGTTCGAACAGCGTCACTATCGTGGGATTGCGCCGGCCACGCTCTAAATCGCTGATGTATTGCTGAGTAAAGCCGGACGCCTCGGAGATCCGCGTGCACGCTTCACGTCGGTTGTGGCGCGCTATCACCGGCCGCGCCCCAGGACCCCCATTTTATCAGCTTTCGGCGCAGCGACGCGAACGATTGGCCTTCGCTGTGCGCACTCGATGGGCACTTGGCGCTTCTTATCGCGTCATCGCCGAAGTGCTGTTCGGCCGAAAATGCATCCCTGAACGCGGCTGGAAAACCCATGAGCTGCGCAGCCGGACCATCCGCCTGGTGCAAGCCGGCTTGGCTCTGATGCGCGGCGGCTATCGCGCATTACTGCATCCCCCATCTCGCAGGGAGTAGAGCAGGGGTGCCGAAAACCATCGGTCCATCTTCGGCATCCCCCTGAGCACTCCTACTCCGTCATGGTGACCGTCGACGCGCGACCGAACCCGGTCGCGCTCCAGACGACCACGGAGCCTCGCAAATGCCCGATCCGAACGCCGGCTTGCCGCCGCGATACCTGCGCACGCCCGAGGCGGCGCGCTTTCTCGGACTGTCCGGTCGCACCCTCGAAAAGCACCGCACCTATGGCACAGGCCCGACGTACCGGAAGCTGGGCGGCCGCGTTGTGTATGCGCTCGAAGACCTGACGGCGTGGGTTGACCGCGGCGCCAAAACGTCCACCAGCGATCCTGGCGCAGGCACAGTCCTGCCCGCGAAACGGCACACGCCGATTCCGTATGCGGGCAAGGAGCGGCGCTGACCTATGCCCGACAGCAACTCAACTGCAGGCGGGAGGCGGCGGTCAGAGCGCGACCAACTCGATCTGTTTCGCGCGCGTCCTGGCAATCTCGCTGCACGGGACGCGCAAGACTTGATGGCGTATCCGTTCTTTTCGCTAGCAAAGTCGAAGCGGATCGTCCCGATCGACTTCCGCTCGGGCACCATCACCATCCGTGTCGAAGCGGTGCCGGAACATGGCCTGGAGCACGATCTGGGGCGCGGACGTTCTGATTTGGGCTGCCTCACAGATTGTCGATGCTCGTGATGCCGGGTTGAAAACCTCGCGCCTGATGTTCACCACCCCCTATGACATCCTGACCTTCGTCGGCCGCGGCACCAGCGTACGCGACTACGACCGCCTCAAGGCTGCGCTCGACCGATTGCAATCAACCAGCGTCATGACCTCAATCCGACAACCGACAGAACGGTCGCGGCATCTCTTCTCCTGGAGAAACGAATGGAAACACACAAGCGATGTGCACAGGCATGCCCGTGCGATTGAGTTGATCTTACCCGATTGGTTCTACACGGGCGTTCTAAACGAATCGCTCGTGCTGACCATTGATCGCGCGTATTTCGATCTGACCGGTGGACTGGAACGTTGGCTCTATCGCCTCATCCGCAAGCACGGGGGTCATCAGCATAGCGGTTGGAGCTTCGGGCTCATGCACTTGCATGCCAAGTCCGGGAGCCTCGCGCCGCTGAAGCACTTCGCCAACGACCGGCGCCAAATCGTGCATCATCAGACCTTGCCGAGCTATCGGCTGGCTATCACACACGACCTGAATGGCGAAGAACGATTGAATTTCGCACCGTCCAGATCGACCCGCCTCCGCGGCCATTGCGAAAGCTTGGCCTCATCAGCCCTGCAGGGGATAAGCTGTGAATTCGCTCGTGTTATCAGGGACTGGAAGACTCGTGCCATCGGGGACCCGATCCGCGTGCTACCGGGGACGAAATCGCACCTAAAACACTGCGACGGCAATCTTCCCAGCTCTCTTAACTTTACTAATATACTGACACTAACTTCTTGTTGTGAATCAGTACGTTGTGAACAAGTCGGCCGCGCGTGCAACGAGGATGCCTCATGCGCTTACTTTGTCACGCGCAAAGCCTCTCCGCAATGCGATTCTTGTCACGAGCGCACGCGCGCGGACGCGATCGCGCGCAAAATCACGCGATCAGCAGCATCGTTGTCACCACCGCGTTACGCTCGTTCGTTTCCGTTACTCGCTCGTCGAGGAGAACTCGCTAAGGTTCGTGGTTGGCACGGCCGCTACCACATGCCTGAATCTGGAGAATGGGCGGTCAGGCTAGCCAGCGCCCTGCTTGATGGCTTCAAAAGTGTGCATGAAGCCGCTGGCAGCAAAAGTAGCGATCTCACCCAAATCCCCGTCTGGTTGGGAGACGCCGCTCCGCCGCGGCGGAAGAAGCCGCTCGTGGAAACGGCCGGGTCGCGGAGGCCCTCAGGCCACCGCAGGGAGCCGGCCGCGCTTCACGCCCGCGCCAAACCGGAAGGTCGTGCCATCGATCCAGATCTTGTGCAGCAGCACGGCGAGCGTGCGCGCCACCGCGGTCGCCACGCGCTTCAGCCCCTTCTTCCTGGCCAGCCGCAGGCCCCACAGCCGCAGCTTAAAACTCTTCGGAATGCGCGTGAGGATCGCGATCGCCGCCTCCTACGGGATCGCTCGCGTCAGCTCATCTCCGCATGTGAAGATGCTGCCGATCCGGTCGGTCTGGCCGGATCGATAGCGCCGCGGCGTCAGTCCGAAATGGGCGGCAACATTGGACGACTTCTTGAATCGCGCCGGATCATCGACGGTGGCGCGAAACGTCGGCGCCACGAGCGCGCCGACTCCGGGCGCCGTCATCATCCGGCGCACCGCGCTGTCGCTGGGCGCAGCCGCCAGCGCCAGGCGGTGCAGTTTTGCCAGCTGCAGCCGCATGGCGTTGCGGGCGTCGAACAGCGGTGCGACCATCGCTTCCAATTCTCTCTTTCCGGCCATGATCTCGCGCACCCGCGCGTCAAAACGGCCGACCGAGATCTCGCCGACCTTGAGGCCGATCGGGCGCAACAGGCCGTGGATCATGTTCTCCATGCCCAGCGTCTCGCCGCGCCTCGCCTTGCGCCCGACCAGCAGCGCGCGCTGCGGCTGTGCGCTCTCCGACTTGACATGAACCGTACGGAACCAACCGGTCCGCATCATCTGCGCAATGCCTTTGGCGTTGCGGCGGGTCTTGTTCAGCATCGCGTTCAGCGCCGCCTTGGCGTGCCGGCTCTCGATGCAGATCACGGCGAGGCCCTTTTCGGAAAGCGCCGTGAACAGCCTGGCCCTGTACGAGAACGCTTCCAGGCCGTGGATTCCGCATTCCACCAAGAACAGCTCGATCGCGTCCGGATCGGTCTTGAGTGTCGCTTCCTGGACGACGTTGCCGTCGCCGTCCACCACGCAAACATTCGTTGCCTGGAGCGACACGTCGAGCCCTGCATAAATTCCGTCGTTCGTCTCTACCATTCTCCGCCGGAACGCGCCGCCCGTTCCGTTCCCGGATTGTCGCGAAGCAACCGATCCATCGAAGCGTCATTACAGCCGTCCTACCGACGCAAAGGCTCCTCGCACGATGCGTCGGTGATAGCCATTCTCGGCACGTCCAAATCCCTCTCAACAATATGGAGCAGTCAGGTGAGCGACCTCACAACTGTTGAGCTCTTGTGGCTCGAGAAGCGCATCGAAAATCGAATCCGGTTCGGTAAACCTGCATCAGAGAAGATCGTTGATCATCACCGGCGCATTCTCTCGTTTTTGCCCGGCAGCATCTTCGCGTTGGTGCGCTGGACGTCCAACGACTTCGGAACCATCCTGTCTCGGATCGACATTTTACGCGCCGTCGCGCCAGGCCAGCGATACTCAACCGTGCCTTGGGTCAGCCCCGGCGGCGAAAGCCTGCTGCGATTAGCTGGTTGGCCAAAGGTCGAACGCGTTCTCCAGTTGATCGACTCCGTAGAGTCACTGGGCATCGATCCTGCCGATGCAGCCCCCGAGTATTGGCATCACGCCCACAACCGTCTTTCTGTCAATGAAAAGCCACGAGCTTATACCCGTGCACGCCACCAAGCGTGGCTCCATCGGCGCAGGTTGGCACTCTGATGGGACGGTTGGGGAACATTCTTGCGATGTGTGGGGCCACAATGCTCGCGCTCTGGCCAGTCAACAACACCTCACCATTGTACATCTGGAATGCCTCGGACAGCGTGCCGATCGGAGTCTATCGCCTGCAAGAGGCCGGACCATTGTACGTTACTGAGCTCGTGGCGGTTCGAACTCCAGACCCGCTCGCGACTTTTCTCGATCTCAACGGCTATTTGCCAAGCGGCCTTCCAATGCTCAAGCGTGTGCTGGCGCTGCCCGGCCAAACCGTCTGCAGAACGGGCCTCGCAATCATCGTCGACAGCATACAAATGGGTGAGGCAAGCGAGCGCGATCGTCGCGGCCGGCCGTTGCCGGTCTGGCAGGGCTGCTGGGTCATTGCTGAGGACGAAGTGTTTCTCATGAACTGGCAGTCGGCGGACTCGCTAGACGGCCGATATTTCGGACCTCTGCCGAGATCGGCCGTCATTGGGCGAGCGCTCCCGGTGTGGACCAGAGAGAAGTGACAATGCCGGCTCTCCCCTGTTGGCTTGTCATTTCTCCATACGGCCGTTCGCAACATCGTTCCTCCGTCTCGGCCAGCTTCTTGAGAATCGGCGCGCATTGCCCCAGGATCAGGCGGCCACAAGGCCGGCTGGGAGAAACTTTATACTTGGCGGCAGTCCGCACAATGCGATGTGGGGCCACTGCTTGCTTTTTGGGAATTCTGCTGACGTTCGGACCGGCCTCGAGCGCCAGAGCGGAGGTCGCATCGCGGGCACCAGCTGCGCACTCCATAACCCTGCCTCGTAGCATTGCATACGCCGCGTTCGTGACCGAAGCCTCCCACCGGTTCGCGATCCCGGAGCGTTGGATCGATGCCGTGATGCAGGTCGAAAGTGGCGGTAATGCGCACGCCATATCGCCTCGAGGAGCGCTCGGGCTGATGCAAATCATGCCCGCGACCTGGGTCGAACTGAGCGCTCGTCATGATCTCGGTATCGATCCGTCTGATCCGCACGACAATATTATAGCTGGGGCAGCGTACATTCGCGAGATGCTCGACCGGTTCGGATCGGGAGGGTTTCTTGCAGCCTACAATGCGGGACCGAAGCGGTATGACGAGCATTTGACGATAGGTCGATCGCTTCCAGAAGAAACGCAAACATATGTGACCAGACTCGCAGCATTGATCGGAGTTGAGCAACGCAACAGCCGTGGTTCGGCCGCCAGACACGTCGTCCTGTGGCAGCAAGCTCCAGTTTTTGTTGAGCGATGCGGCAGCTCGTCCGCTGCCGACAACTTTGCATCAGGAGTGCGCACAATGAATTCGTCGAAGGCTGCGCCTAAAGCCGTTGCCCGTGCACTTGTACCTCGCGCGACGGGGCTGTTTTGGTATCGATCAATCAAGGTGCAGTCTCCGTGATAGCAATCGGATTTGGTCGCATGGCCTCGAAGGTTCTCACATGTTTGAGAATGGCCGGGAGGAAGCAGGGGGGAGCCGACCGCCGACGGCCGCCCGTAATCGGTCCGCGCCGGGTCTTGCGGCGGCCGAGCAAGTGGTCTGCGCGATGAATAACCCGCACACTACGCCGCCTCAGCAACGCGGGAGGCGTGTGATGGAATTCTTCTGTGGCCTGGATGTCGGTATGGACGAGACGGCGATCTGCGTGGTGGACGACAAGGGCAAGGTGGCGCTGGAGGTCGCGGTAGGTGACCGATCCGGACGCGATCAAGGCGGCGTTGACGCCGTATCTCGGCCGGCTGCGGCGGCTCGGCCATGAGGCGGGCTCGCTGTCGCCCTGGCTGCATCCGGAATTGTTGAAGCTCGGTCTGCCGGCAGTCTGTCTGGAAACCTTCCACGTCCGCGCCGCGCTGAAGGCGCAGCGCAACAAGACCGACCGGACGGACGCGCTCGGCCTGGCGCATTTGATGCGCACCGGTTGGTTCCGCAAGGCGCATATCAAGAGCGAAGCCTGCTACCGGCTGCGGCTGCTCCTGACGCACCGGCGCAATCTGAAGCGCAAGTTTCTCGATCTGGAAAACGCGATTCGGCACTCGTTGAAGGTGTTTGGCATTCGCCTCAGTCATGTTGGCCGCGGCGGCTTTGCGCAAGCGGTGCGCGAGGCGGTGGCGGGTGATGCGCTGGTCAGCGAGCTGATCGATGCCATGCTGAACGCGCGCGCGGCGCTGTGGAAAGAGTACTGCCGGCTGCACCATCTCGTGGTCAAGCTGGTGGCGAGCCATGAACTGTGCCGGCGCTTCATGCAGATCCCCGGCGTCGGCCCGGTGGCCGCACTGAGCTTCATGACGGCGATCGACGACCCCGCACGCTTCAAGCGGTCGCGTGACGTGGCGGCCTATTTTGGCTTGACGTCGCGGCGTTGGCAGTCCGGCACGTCGATCGACGTGCAGGGGCGGATCAGCAAGGCGGGCGATGGCGACGTGCGGCGGGCGCTTTATGAGGCGGCAAGTGCGTTGCTGACCCGCTTCAAGCGCAAGGACAAGGTCAAGAGCTGGGGGCTTGCGATCGCCAAGCGCACCAGCCACCGCAAGGCGACCGTTGCGGTGGCACGCAAGCTTGCGGTGATCATGCATGCGATGTGGGTCGATGGCACGTTTTATTGTGGCGATCCGGGCGCATCGAGGGCGGACGTGAGCGCACGTGCCGCCGCGAAGCACCGCAAGCTGCTCGGAGCCCATGCATGACCAGCCCGAGCCAATTGCAGATCAATGACCCGATGACCGCAAGGCTTTGAACACGGAGCTCCGCCACAAGCGGAAGAGACCTGGTGCAGATCAACGACGACGGAACGCACGCTATCTTGCCTGTGGCCACGCACGTGACGTGCAATGTGGACCACGCCGGACTGCCTGTGATGTGGCTCCGTCATGCCGATGGAAAGATGCGCCGCGACGGCGTCCGCGCTGCCTTGCTGCAGCGAGATTATGCCGTCGATGAGCGCGGAAGAGTGCACGGCGCACCGGGACTCGTGGCTGTGGTGGCGCAGCGTGTTCAAGCGTGGCGCAGAGGGCCTTGTCGCAAGCGAGAAAGGAAGCGAGAATGGGTGAGATCAGAGAGACGACACGACCGATTAAGAGGGCAGGATAAAAGCCGCAAGGTGCGGCCGGTCGGTTGTGCGAGAAAGCGTATCGATTTCAATGATCAACTAAACATTGCGGCGACTCGGAGAAAAGTTCAGCTTTCCCCAAGGCGCTGTTCTTACACGGTTTTCGATGCCTTGCGGCGGCCGGAATGACGCGCGACGATGATCTTCGGATCCGTCCCGGCCGTATCCGTTCCACGCGCGCGCCCCGGACAAAGCTGTTTCTGGCGCAGGTACTCACAGCCGCTCAGAAGGCCGGCGGCCTCTCGCGAGGTAAGGATGGCCACGGCCGTAAGTTTGGACGCGGCCGCGCCGCGAGCATCGCTGCGGCACGGCTCCTCAACGCCCGCGGCCGCGGCGCTATCGTCAAGGCGCGGGTGGTACGGCGGATGCGTTCGCCGGGCGCGTTGCGCGGCCATATCGGTTACCTGCAGCGCGACGGAGTCACTCGCGACGGCGCTCCGGGCAAACTATTCGACGCTGCGGGGGATGATGCGGACGGTCGCGCGTTCGTCACGCGTTGCGAGGGTGACCGCCATCATTTTAGGTTCATCGTCTCGCCTGATGATGCTGGTGAACTTGCCAGCCTGCGTAGCTTCACTCGGGAGCTGATGGACCAAGCCTCGCGCGACCTTGGCGCACGGCTTGACTGGGTCGCGGTCGACCATTGGAATACCGAGCATCCGCACATTCACATCCTCGTGCGGGGCCGTACCGATGACGGTGCCGACCTCGTCATCAGTCGCGATTATATCGCTATCGGCTTGCGCGCCCGCGCCAGCGACCTTGTCACGCGCGAACTCGGCCCTCGTTCGGAGCTCGAGATCCGCCAGAGCCTTGAGGCGGACACGACAGCCGAACGCTGGACCAGGCTCGATCGGACGCTTGCCCGGGAAGCGGGGACGGCGGACGGCGTTATCGATTTTAGGTTCGAGCGGGATGCCGGGCGCGATCCATTGCGGGAAATTCGGATCGGGCGGATGCGGACGCTCGAGCGGCTCGGCTTGGCGGAACCTGCTGGCCCCGCGGTCTGGGTTCTGGCCGCCGATGCGGAGGCGAGGTTGCGAGAGCTGGGTGAGCGCGGTGACATCATCAAGCGGCTGCACAAAACCCTCACGCGGGACGGCGCCAGCCGCACCCCCGCATCCTGGGCACTGGAGGGCGAAACTCATGGCGAACCGATCGTTGGCCGTCTCATCGCGCGCGGGCTTGATGACGAGCTGAAGGGCACAGCCTTTGCCATTGTCGATGGGATTGACGGGCGCGTGCATCACGTGAAGCTTCCTGACGTCGAGGCGGCCGGCGATGGGCCGATCGGCGGGATTGTGGAACTGCGCCGGTTTGCGGACGTTCGTGGTCGAACACGGATTGCGCTCGCGGTTCGCTCGGAGCTCGTTCTGGACCACCAGGTCGCGGCGGATGGAGCAACGTGGCTAGACCGGCAGCTCGTTGCGCGAGATCCTGCCGAGCTCTCGCGCAATGCGTTTGGCGCGGAGGTTCGTGCAGCACTTGAACGGCGCATCGACGTTTTGGCCGACCAAGGGCTCGCCCAGCGCGATGGCAACAAGGTCCGGCTAAGCCGCAACCTGATCGAAACCCTCCGCGACCGCGAACTCGATGTCGTCACACGACGGCTCATGGAGGAAACGGGGCTTCCGCACCTGT
This sequence comes from Bradyrhizobium sp. 137, assembly GCF_023074095.1. Classification (NCBI taxonomy): domain Bacteria; kingdom Pseudomonadati; phylum Pseudomonadota; class Alphaproteobacteria; order Hyphomicrobiales; family Nitrobacteraceae; genus Bradyrhizobium; species Bradyrhizobium sp. 137. The sequence goes on along the minus strand of NZ_JADPKU010000027.1, from coordinate 2,300 downwards.
CATCTGATGTAGGTGAGCAGATTTCGGGGGTTTATCGTCGACGCCTCTCACTGGCCTCCGGGCGCTTCGCGATGATCGACAACGGCCTCGGCTTTCAGCTTGTGCCCTGGTCGCCTTCGCTCGAGCGGGAGTTGGGAAAGCAGGTCAGCGGCATCGCCGGTCCAGGCAGCGTGGACTGGGACTTCGGGCGCAAGCGCGGCCTATCGCTCTGACCTGAGGCGATGGCGCTGCACTACGCCGAATTGCACGGCAGGGAAGACTTGGTTGCCTCGCGCGACAGGTCGAGGCGGAAAATGGGAGAGGAGCGATAGTGAGCAGCGAATAGCGAATGGAGGGTCCACCGTTCTGAAACGATCTCTTCATCGCCTCCGGGTTCCCTCGACCTTGGTGGCGCTCGATCATCGACTGGACGCAGCTGTGTGGAAAAATGCGCCGTTCACCTTTAGGTCGCTGAGACTCTCAACGGCTAAATCGGACAGCAGAACCCTTCGAATCTAGATGGCCATCCCCTGTAGCGGAAACGGCATGGGACCTTCGATCTTCAAGTGATCGGAAGGTGTCTGGCTGTGGCGTGATGGCGGTGACGATACTTCCGTGCGTGCTGGTCTCGGATGCTGATGGTCAGATGCTCCGCAGAAGACTCCGGCGCTTCGCGCACCGACTTTCCGACCGGCAGAGTCCAGTTTGCTGGACCAGTTGTGGGCGTGTCATCGAGCGGGCGAATAACGATTTAACCTGCTCGAATTTTGTCTGGAGGCATTCGCGAGGTTATCCGCGCAGGCAGGCCCGCGAGCAATCGGACAGCTCCGGGCCGGCAAGCCGGCTTTGATAGCGGATAGCCGAAGTGCAACCCGAATCGCGCAATGAAGATTTGGCGAACGCCAGTTCGCCTGTCCCAGTTTCCAGAGAGACCGCAACAGCTGACGTACAACATCCAAGCATCTGGCTGACCAAGGGCATCAACAGGCGACCGGCTGGAGGGGACTCGCTCGACACGATGTGCGGGAGTATCTAGATGACCGTCGGCCCGGCAGTGTCGTCCCATTGTCAAACGCCATCCGGAACTGCCCCCTTTGCGTCATGAAGAACTGCCCCCACCATCGCGATTATGATCTCGGTTGAAGGTTGTTTCCGCCGGTGGCGGGCCGGAGGGAGGCGGAGCCGACCGGAGGGCCGTCACCGGCGGTCAGCGTCTTGATGAGGCCGCTCTTGCGCTTGGCGCGGAGCCGATAGCTGTCGCCTCGGATCGTCAGCACGTGGCTGTGGTGCAGGAGCCGGTCGAGGATCGCGGTGGCGACCACGGGATCGGCGAACACTGTGCCCCATTCGGCAACGCTGCGGTTCGACGTGATCAGCATGGCGCCGGTTTCGTAGCGCCGGCTGACCAGTTGGAAGAACAGATGCGCCGCGTCAGGTTCAAGCGGCAAGTAGCCGAGTTCGTCGACGATGAGCAGCTTTGGCTTCGACAGCGCGAGCAGTTTCTCGTCCAGGCGTCGCTCGCCGTGCGCCTTGGCAAGGCCTGCGACCAGCGTCGTCGCAGTGGTGAACTGCACGGTGTATCCGGCCAGGATCGCCTCTCGCCCGAGAGCGATCGACAAGTGCGTCTTACCTACGCCTGGCGGGCCGAGCAGCAGCACGTTCTCTCCGTTGGCTATCCAACGTGATGCGGCCAGGTCGCGGATTTGCTTTGGGTCGATCGATGGCTGCGCTTCGAAGTCGAAGCCCGCAAGCTCCTTCACGGCCGGGAAGTGTGCGAGCTTCAGCGCCATCTCGATGCGGCGATGATCCTTGCGCGCGATCTCGCGCTCGCACAGCAGGATCAGCGTCTCACGCGCCGACAGGTTCGCGCGCGCCGCCTCGTCGAGCAGGCTGTCGAGCTGGTCGCGAATGCCGGAGAGCTGCAATCGCGCCAGCATGGCGTCTAGCGGATCGGTTGTTGCTTCAATTACGTTCTTTGCCCGTGCCATCAGAAGCTCCCTCCAATCACGGCTTCGTATTCGGCAAGAGGACGCAACAACGAGGGCGGTGGAGACGATCCCGGTACCGTCGCCGCAGCAATCTCCGGCCGGCGGACCGCGCCGTTGCGACCAGCAACACCATCGAGATGGGCAAAGTCGATGATCCGCAGCCGGCGACCCTCCGATAGCTTGTGCACTGCTACCTGGTGCAATCCATGGCGGATCCGCACTTCGCCGGCCGCGATCGTTACCGCCACGCGCTCGCCAATCAGGCGCCACGGTACCGAGTAGCTGTTCGTGTCGATCTCGACGGCGCAATCATTGCCGACGACGCGGGTCAGT
>NZ_JADPKU010000073.1:0-792 GCF_023074095.1 Bradyrhizobium sp. 137 | reverse complement strand
GCTCACCGTCTGCCGGGCCACGCCACCGAAATAGGAGAATGCCCGAACGTGCGAGGCGATCCAGTCCGGCAGGCTCTGGCTGAAGCTGGCTTCGGCATAGGTGTAGTTCGAGGCGCCGAGCACGGCGACGAAGATCTGCATGCTGCGCACCTCGCCGCTGAGCCCGTCAACCACCTCCATGGTGTGGCCGGAATAGTCGACGAACAGCTTCTCGCCGGCGACATGGACCTGGCGCAGCGTCGGCTTGAGGCGGCCAGCCCATTCCTTGTAGCGTTCGCAGAACCACGCATAGCTGAAGCTGTCGGAGCTTGCGTCGCAATACTCCTCCCACAACAGCATCAGCGTAACGTTCCTCCGCCGCAGCTCGCGATGCACGAGCGCCCAATCCGGATGCGGGCGCTCGTCGCTGGGCCGATCGGATGGTGGCGGATACAGGCGGTTCCGAGCCGGACATCGTCATCCAGCTCCGGCGGCAACGGCCAGGTCAGGCCGGCGCGGCGGGTTCGGTTGAGGTACTTGCTGACCGTGCCCTGGGCCAAGCCCAGGCTGCGGGCAACGGCGCGTTGCGACATGCCGACGCTGTAGTGCAGGCGTAGAACTTCACGAATGTGGCGCATGGACAGTCTCTCGGTCGGCATCTCGATCCTCTGCGGTTAGGCAAAAGACCAAGCTACCCGGGTTGCAGGCTGTCAGCGGTGCGCGCCTCCTGGTTGCCCCCGATCGCGATCGCTGGAAATAGCGATCACGATCGGCTGGAAATGGTGATCACGATGCTCTGGAATGGGTGATCAC
>NZ_JADPKU010000008.1:0-795 GCF_023074095.1 Bradyrhizobium sp. 137 | reverse complement strand
CGCGCAAAGGCCGGACATATGACCGCACCGTCCCAATGTGTGAATCGATTGAAAAAGCTCTTGCCACGCGGGCCGTTCCACATATGGGGGCAAGGTCACCGGCTCTAAAGCGTCTCGGCACACCGGGCGATCGTCACTTTAATCCATTAATGCCGATCTCCCGAACGGCAGAAGCAGCGCTAGCTAAATCGATCAACTGCAAAACCTGGAATCTCGCGCACCACTCTGCTGGCGTCACCTTCTCGAGCCAGATTTGAAGACCTGCGTCAGCCGTGAAAGATTCGCGGGCAGTTTGTCATCCGCGTTGACGGTTCGGAGGAGGTGCCAGAGAGTAGCGAGATTACTTGTTACCACCGATACGCTCCTCGAGCGGAGCGATCCCTCGCAGCCAACCGAAGTCTGTGCAACTAATGAACACACCGTCAGCATCATCAGGTACTTGGGCTGCTACCCAATCGTTGATGGGCTGCCAACAATCATCCTGAAGGGTGGTCCGCAGATCGAACCCGCACGCGTGGAACGCGATACCAAAGCCGTTGCTCCGAAGAAACATTACGAGACGGTTGGAGAGCCATTCATCGTAGGGAGTAAAGACCGCGGCCTTCCGCACAGCAAGTGCATGAAGCGACGCCAGCACCCCTCCGGAAGTTGTGACAGCAGGCAGGCCAGACGCCTCTTCCATCACCTTTACAACGCTTCGATCGCTCTTCGCTGACGCGCTGGCGCCAGCGGATGGGCGAGGAGAAGCTGCAGGCTTTGCTGCAGGAGAGCCTTTCGGTTGCCACCAAGACCGAG
>NZ_JADPKU010000072.1:0-24611 GCF_023074095.1 Bradyrhizobium sp. 137 | reverse complement strand
ACCCCATCAGGCCTTGGCAGGACAAACTCCCAAGGCCTTCGCCGCTACCAAGACCACCGCGATCCAATCAGCGAATTATTGAACATCGACAATTGCGAGGAGCACTTGCGACGAAGCAATCCAGACTGCTTCCGCGGAGGGATTCTGGATTGCTTCGCTGCGCTCGCAATGACGGCAGCGACGACCGTCAATTCGGCATCACATACGCATAGATCTTGCCGCGCGAGACCGGCGCCTCGCGGACGCGGTTGCCATTGTTGCCGGAGATCATGATCGGATTACCCCGCGCATCGATGCCGCTGATGATCCCGACATGGCCGCCGCGGCCGCCGCGCGACATCACCGCGATGGCGCCGACCTGCGGACCGGAGATGCGCGTGCCGTAGCGCGCGAACGAGCTCGCCATATCGGAGCCCGTGCCCTGATGCCCAGTATGTTGCAGCACCATGTTCATGAAGCGTGCGCACCACAGGCTGCCGCGTCCCGTGGGATTGCCGCCGAGATAGCGGCGAGCCTCGGACACGAGGCCCGATCCGCCGCCGAAACCGCCGCTGCTCATGGCGTTATTGGCCAAGCCGCTAGGGGCTATTCCATTAGTGGCCATGCCGCCGCTATTGGCGTTCGGATCATAGCTCGCCTGGGTGTTGGCGAATCCACTCGCCTGCAATCGCGCCGCGCTGCGCTCGAAGCGCGAGCTGCGGGCATGGTGGCGGTAGTGATGATGTCTGGCGTGGTGCACGTAAGCGTGCCGCTCTGCGCTATGGCGATGATGCGGCCGCGCTGAGGCCGGAGAAACGAACGCGACGACCGCCGCGAAGAAGAGCGCCAGCGCGACAACACAACGCGACAGGCGAGACGCAAACAACTCGAACATTCTTCATCCTTCGTTACACCCCCACTTCCCCGATCGGCCCGTGCACGGCCGACATCTACTTTGCGTATCAGAATCCCGATGTGGCGAGATCAAGACACGTCCTGGGAGATTTTGCGCGGAGGTTAACGGTGCTAGAACCCTCATGCGCGAACTGCAGAACGGCATTCCAATGCCGCAGCACTCTCAGGGAGAACCGCATGCCTTACGCCGTGACGAAGGATGATTGCCGTCTGTATTTCGAGGAAGCCGGCGCCGGCACGCCGATGATCTTCCTGCACGAGTTCGCGGCCGACTACACCAATTGGGAGCCGCAGATGCGCTACTTCTCGCGCGGCCATCGCTGCATCACTTACTCTGCGCGCGGCTACACGCCGTCCGACGTGCCCGATGGCGAGGCCTACACCTACACGCATTTCTACACCGACGCGCTCGCGGTGCTCGATCACCTCGGGATCGAGCGCGCGCATCTCGTCGGCCTGTCGATGGGGGCCTACTCCTCGCTTCAGATCGGGCTCAATGCGCCACAGCGCGCATTTTCGATGACGCTGGCCGGCGTCGGCTCGGGCTCCGAGATCGATAATCTCGACGCCTGGCGCAGGCAGTGCCGCGCCAATGCCGAGCAGTTCGAGGCGCTCGGCTCCGCGGAAGTCGCAAAGGTCACGCGCGAGGCGCCGAGCCGGATTCCCTTCCTGGTGAAGGACCCGCGCGGCCATACCGATTTCTACGCTGCCCTTGCTCGCCACGATGCCAAGGGATCGGCGCGCACGATGCGCGGCTTCCAGGGCGGCCGTCCCTCGATCTATACTATGACGGATGCGATCAGAGGCGTTGCAACGCCGGCGCTGATCATCTGTGGCGACGAGGACGATCCGTGCGTCGGACCGAGCCTGTTCCTGAAGAAGCATCTTCCGGCCGCAGGGCTCGCGATGTTTCCGAAGTCGGGCCACGTCCTCAACCTCGAAGAGCCCGCGCTATTCAACGAGAGCGTGGAGCGGTTCGTCACGCTGGTGGAAGCGGGCCGCTGGCCGGTGCGCGATCCGAGGTCGGTGGCAGCGCATTAGCGTATTGACGAAAGCCAATGCGGGCGCGCTGTCATCCCCCGCGAAGGCGGAGAATCCAGTACGCCGCGGCCTATCGTTTAATTACTCCCGTCTCGGCGCACCGGATCGCCCCGGTCCCGGCTCCGCCAAGGCTACGCCGAGGCCCACAGGAGTGCTCGGCCCGCCGAAGCCTTGGCGAAGGCGGCAAGCCGGGCGATGACAGTTGAGCGCGTTGATGGGGCTCGCCCAAATCTCGAATGACGAGAAACTATTTGCCCCCGCCCCTGCTCAGCAGAAACACGCCCTGCTCGCCGAACATGTTCCACACCCACCATGGCAGGTTCAGCGGCACCGGGCGGCCGTAGAGGTCGAGCGCGACCGAGCGCTCCATCTTGACGTTGATCTGGTCGCAGAGCTCGACAAAATCCTTGATGGTGCAGAAGTGGATGTTGGCGGTGTCGTACCAGGTTGCCGGCAGATTCTCCGTACGCGGCATGTGACCGCCGATCAGGAGCTGGAGCCGCATCTTCCAGAAGCCGAAATTCGGAAACGACACGATGGCGCGGCGGCCGATGCGCAGCAGGTTCTCCAGCACCACCCGCGGCTGCCGCGTCGCCTGCAGCGTCTGCGACAGGATCACGTAATCGAAGGCGTCGTCGGGATAGTTGACGAGGTCGGTATCGGCATCGCCCTGCACCACCGCGAGCCCCTTGGCGACGCAGCGGTTGACGCCCTCGCGCGACAGCTCGATGCCGCGGCCGTCGATCCCACGCGTTTCCAGCAGCTGGAGCAGATCGCCCTCGCCGCAGCCGACGTCGAGCACCTTCGAGCCCGGCTTGACCATCTCGGCAACGAGCAGATGATCGGCGCGAAACTGACCGGACGGCCCCGTCGCAACGCCGTTCAGCGGCAGCACCTCCTGTACCGACATCTTAGCCACCTTTGCCGTTGAGACCGCGGGCCTTGCCCGCGGATTGCAGGAAGGCCCGCGAGATGTCGAAGAATTCGGGGACGTCGAGCAGGAAGGCGTCGTGGCCGCGATCGGTCTCGATTTCGGCGAACGACACCCGAGCGCTTGATGCATTCAGCGCGTGCACCAGCGCGCGCGATTCCGATGTCGGGAACAGCCAGTCGCTGGTGAAGGAGACCACGCAGAAGCGGGTCTTGATGCCCACGAACGCCTTTGCCAGCACGCCACCATGATCGGCGGCGATGTCGAAATAATCCATCGCGCGCGTCAGATAGAGATAGGAATTGGCATCGAAGCGCTCGACGAAGGACGAGCCCTGATAGCGCAAATAGGACTCGACCTGAAAGTCGGCGTCGAACGAAAAGGTCGGCAGCTCACGGTCCTGCATGCGGCGGCCGAATTTCCGGTGCAGCGCAGCGTCTGAGAGATAGGTGATGTGCGCCGCCATCCGTGCCACCGCGAGGCCGCGATGCGGGTGGATACCATGGTCGGCATAGCCGCCATTGCGCCAATCGGGATCGGCCATCACGGCCTGGCGGCCGAGCTCGTGGAAGGCGATGTTCTGCGCCGAGTGCCGCGTCGAGCACGCGATCGCCAGCGCGGAGTACACGCGGGCAGGATAGGCCGCGGTCCATTGCAGCACCTGCATGCCTCCCATCGAGCCGCCCACCACCGCGAACAGCGTGTCGATGCCGAGCCGGTCGATCAGCATCGCCTGCGCGCGTACCATGTCGGGAATGGTGATGACGGGGAAATCGAGACCCCAGACCTTGCCCGTCGCGGGATTGATCGAAGCCGGCCCGGTCGAGCCCATGCAGCCGCCGATCACGTTGGAGCAGATGATGAAGTAGTGTTGAGGATCAAGCGGACGGCCGGGGCCGACCAGCGTCTCCCACCAGCCGGGCTTGCCGGTGACCGGATGCACGTTGGCGACATGCTGGTCGCCGGTCAGCGCATGGCAAACCAGAATGGCGTTGGAGCGATCGGCGTTCAGCTCGCCATAGGTCTGGTAGGCGATCTGGAACGGGGAGAGATCGATGCCGCAATCGAGCCGCAGCGGCTGATCGGCGCCGAAATGCATAACCTGCGAACTCGGATGATCTACCTCGTGCGATCGATCGTCGGCGCTGATCGCGGGACTCGGAATCGACTTGACGCTACCCATCTGAGCATCGACCTCGTTTGCGATCAGACTTACGACCGCAGTGACATCAGGCCATGAAAAACCCGGCCTGAACGATAGGTTCGGCCGGGATCGGAAGCGTCCCCGGCCTGTTTAGCGAGTTTTTTAACGTGGCTGCAAGCCGGCCGGCTCAAATGACCACGGAACAGGCAAAAACTTACTGTCTGGAGCGGTCTTCGTCAAGCCGCGGTCCGGATTAACCCAATTCGTCCCTGATACGTCGCCTGAAAAGGCCCAGCTTCTCCTCGCATTTCTCTTTGCTTTCGCGGCCTATCCTGCCTAATCAGGACATCGACCGCAGCGGTGACGGCACTGACCGATCCGCATTGGAACGCCTCTGAACAGCCGTTGTCAGTCATGTCCCAACGTCCGCCCGCGCCGCCATCGCTTCAGGAATTGCGCAAGGAGATCGACGCGATCGACGAGGGCATGCATCGCCTCCTGATGCAGCGCGGCGACATCATCCACCGCCTGATCCAGGTGAAGCAGACCCAAGAGGTCGGCTCCGCATTCCGGCCGGCGCGCGAGGCCGCCATGATGCGCGACCTCGTCCAGCGTCATCGCGGCATCCTGCCGCTCGACACGGTCGAGAGCATCTGGCGCGTCATCATCTCGACCTTCACCTATGTGCAGGCGCCGTTCTCCGTGCATGCCGACATCTCGGTGAGCGAGCCGGCGATGCGCGATTCCGCGCGCTTCCACTTCGGCTTCACCGTGCCCTACGTCGCGCATTTCAGCGCGCAGGCCGCAGTCGAGGCGGTGGCGAAATCCAAGGGCGACCTGGCGCTGGTCTCGGCGACCTCGAGCCGCACGCCGTGGTGGCTGGAGCTGGAAGCCGACGGCGCGCCCAAGATCATCGCGCGGATGCCGTTCGTCGAGCGCGCCGACCATCCGGCTGCACTGCCGGTGTTCGCGATCTCGCGCGTCGCCGACAGCGCGCTGGTGACTGAGGTCGAGACCTTCAGCGTGCGCGTCTCCGGCTGGAACGCCGAGGTCGCGCGCGCCCTGTCGCCGCTTGCCGAAATCGTGGCGGTGCCCGATACTGCCTTCGACGGCGCCGCCCTGCTGGTTTCGGTCACGAGCGCGACCAGCATCGACAAGATCAGGGCTGCCCTGATCGAGGCAGGGGCCTCGGTGCGCTCCACGGCCCTCGTCGGCAGCCACGCAACGCGCTATACGGTGCCCCCGACAGGGCCGAAATCGTAAGTCGCGAGCCGTCCCGCCAATCCGGAGTTGAAGATGTCCCGCCCCGTGCCGAATCCCGGCATTCTCGATATTGCGCCCTACACGCCCGGCAAGAGCCCGGTGCCGGAGCCGGGCCGCAAGGTGTTCAAGCTCTCGGCCAACGAGACGCCGTTCGGGCCCTCGCCGAAGGCGATCGAGGCGTTCAAGCGAGTGGCGGATCATCTGGAGGATTATCCGGAAGGCACCTCGCGCGTGCTGCGCGAAGCGATCGGCCGCAGCTTCGGTCTCGACCCCAACCGCATCATCTGCGGCGCCGGCTCCGATGAGATCCTCAATCTGCTCGCGCACACTTATCTCAGCCAGGGCGACGAGGCGATCTCGACCACCCACGGCTTCCTGGTCTACCCGATCGCGACGATGGCGAACGGGGCCAAGAACGTGGTGGCGCCCGAAACCAACTTCACCGCCGACGTCGACGCCATCCTCAACGCCGTGACACCGCGGACAAAGCTGGTCTGGCTCGCCAATCCCAACAACCCGACCGGCACCTATCTGCCGTTCGACGAGGTCAAGCGCCTGCGCGCCGGACTGCCGTCGCAGGTGCTGCTGGTGCTGGACGCCGCCTATTGCGACTACGTCTCGCGCAACGATTACGAGATGGGAATCGAGCTCGTCGCCACCACCGAGAACACGGTGGTGACGCACACCTTCTCCAAGATCCACGGACTTGCGGCGCTGCGCATCGGCTGGATGTTCGGCCCCGAGCACATCATCGACGCAGTCAACCGCATCCGCGGTCCCTTCAACGTGTCGACGCCGGCGATGTATGCCGCGGTCGCCGCGATCGAGGACACCGCGCACCAGGCGATGTCGAAGCAGTTCACCGAGACCTGGCGCAACCGGCTGACCGAGGAGATCGGCAAGCTCGGGCTGAAGGTGACGCCGAGCGTCGCCAATTTCGTGCTGATCCACTTCCCGACCGACAAGGGCCAGACCGCGGATGATGCCGACGCCTTCCTCACCAAGCGGGGCCTGGTGTTGCGCGCGCTGAAGAATTACGGCCTGCCGCATGCGCTGCGCATGACCATCGGCACCGAGGAGGCCAACCGCCTCGTGGTTGAGGCCTTGCGCGACTTCATGGGCGGCAAATGAGCGCGCAGGCGCACTTCCAGCGCGTCGCGCTGATCGGCTTCGGCCTGATCGGCGGCTCGATCGCGCGCGCTGCGAAGCTCCAGGGCTTGGCGGGTGAGATCGTCACCACCGCGCGCTCGGAAAAGACGCGCGCGCGGGTCGCCGAGCTCGGCATCGTCGACCACGTCGTGGCGACCAACGCGGAAGCGGTGAAGGATGCCGATCTCGTCATCCTCTGCATTCCCGTCGGCGCCTGTGGCGAGGTCGCGCGGGAGATCGCCGCGCATCTCAAGCCGGGTGCGATCATCTCCGATGTCGGCTCGGTCAAGGGCGCGGTGGTCAGGGACATGGCCCCGCATCTGCCGCAGGGCGTTCATTTCGTGCCGGCGCATCCGGTCGCGGGCACCGAGCATTCGGGTCCGGATTCGGGCTTCGCCGAGCTCTTCATCAACCGCTGGTGCATCCTCACGCCACCGGAAGGCGTCGATGCTGCTGCCACCGATCGCCTGCGCGCGTTCTGGGCGGCAATGGGCGCCAAGGTCGAAATCATGACGCCGGATCATCATGATCTCGTGCTCGCGATCACCAGCCATTTGCCGCATCTGATCGCCTACACCATCGTCGGTACCGCCGACGAGCTGGCGCAGGTGACGGAATCCGAGGTGATCAAATTCTCCGCCGGCGGCTTTCGCGATTTCACCCGCATCGCGGCCTCCGACCCGACGATGTGGCGCGACGTCTTCCTCGCCAACAAGGAGGCCGTGCTGGAGATGCTCGGCACCTTCACTGAGGACCTCGCCAAGCTCACCCGCGCGATCCGCCGCGGCGACGGCGAAGCTCTGTTCGACCACTTCACCCGCACCCGCGCCATCCGCCGCGGAATCGTCGAGATCGGCCAGGATTCGGCCGCGCCCGATTTCGGCCGGCCGCACGCTGCGCTGAAGAAGCCGTAGCTTCGCTCCCGTCATTCCGGGGCGCGCGAAGCGCGAACCCGGAATGACGAGATTTGCGGCTCGAGATTCCGGTTCATTCGCTTCGCAAATGCTCCGGAATGACGGCGAGTCAATACAGCGGCGGGATCTGGCCGACCTTGACCGGACCGAGCAGCACGGCGCCGTCGACGAATTTTAGCGGAAAGCTTCTCGCCTTCTTGCCCTCGAGCGTGCTCTCGGTGCCGATCGAATTGATGCCGGCGGCGACGCCGGCATTGGCGTTCTGCTTGATGACCTTGCCGAGGCCCGGAACGGCGCGGTCGAGGGCGCCGAAGAGATTGTTGAGATCCTGCGACTTCACGCCCGGCGCGACGCGGTCGAGCGTTGCCTGCGGTACACCCTCCTCCAGTATCTTCTCGATGCCGAGCGCCGGGATCACGCGCTCGAGGCCCGTCACCGTCATCTGCAATTCGCCGTCGAGCCGGCCACTGGCCGAGAGGCCGAGCGTGCCGGCCGCAACCGCGATCATCTCGCCCTGCTGGATCCGCGACTGCACGATCTCGATATGGCCGCCGGCGGCCTGGATCTCGCGGAAGCGCTGCGGCCAGGGTTTTGGCGTGACGTCCGTAAGGCCCGTGACCTTCGCGCGCGTGTCCGCCTCGAACGGCTCGGCGAGCAAGGGATGAACGCCCTGGATGCTGCCCTGCGCGACATGGAGCACCGTCTCGATGACCGGATGATCGGACGACGATCCGTCCGCGAGGCGGCCGTGCAGCTCGACCTGCTTGGCGCGCGCGAGCGGCACCTGCACGCTGCCGTCGAGACGGTTGAGGCCGGGATCGTCGAACACGATGGAGGCGCGATCCGGCACGGCCGGCAGACCGACCACGCTGGCGCGGCCCTTGCTCCAGTTCACCACGAAGGTGTTTTGCGTGACGCCGTCAGTCAGCGTCGCCGGCGCGGAGAACTCCGCGATGACGAGCTTGGGGTCGTAGACCTGGGCGACGACCAGGATGTTGTCGAGCTTCGCCGTAAACGGCGTCTTGCTCGCATTCTGCGACACCAGGGCGACGCTGGCGCCGGAGCACTGGACCTCGAAGCGGAACGGGAATCCCGCGATCGAGCGCTTGGCGCAATCATAGACGCGTCCGGATTTGGCCTCCTGCGCGCGCCAGGCGTCTGCGGCGATTTCGGCCTGCGACGCCGCGTAGAACCAGAAACAGCTCCAGGCGACCGCGAGGATCAGGACGAGAACGGGCGCGATGAAAAGGCCCCAACGGGAGCGACGGCCTGTGGCAACGGTCATATTGGACATGCGGCGACCCTTTGACCCCAGATTCAGGCAAATGTAAGCGAGGTCCGCCCCCGACGAAAGGCGGAGAATCCGCTTCGCTTGGGGGCACGGTTCTGCTAAAGCGCGGCGCGATTTGGAAAAATCGTCATCGCGCTTTAGCTCCTTGTTTGAGCATGATCTTTTCGGAAGGCCGCTTCACACTTTTCCGGATCATGCTTTAGCCGTGCCCGAAATGTCGGAAATCACCCTCCCCTCCGTCACCACCGCCAAGGGCGACCTCTGGGTGTTCGGCTACGGCTCGCTGATGTGGCGGCCGGGGTTCGAATTCGAGGAGCGCGTCCCGGCGCGGCTGGTCGGCGAGCATCGCGCGCTGTGCGTCTATTCCTTCGTGCACCGCGGCACGCCGGAAAAGCCGGGCCTGGTGCTCGGGCTCGACCGCGGCGGCGCCTGCCGCGGCATCGCCTTCCGCGTCGCCGAGAAGAACCGCAGCGAGGTCGTCGCCAATTTGCGGGCACGCGAGCAGGTCACCTCGGTCTACCGCGAGGTCATGCGCTCAGTATGGCTGGAGAACGATGCGCGGCAGCGCGTCTCCGCACTCACTTATGTCGTCGACCGCGGTCATGTCCAATATGCCGGCCGGCTCTCGCTCACCGAGCAGCACCGCCATGTCATCCAGGGCCATGGCCAGTCCGGCGCCAATCGCGACTACGTCACCGCGACGGTGAAAGCGATCGAGGCCGAAGGCTTTCGCGACACGCAGCTGCACCAGCTTGCGACGATGCTGCACGGCGATGCGCATTCCCTGCACGCGCCGGCGCCGACCGAAGATCGAGAGAACCGCTAACTGTCCGACCGCGCGTAGCTCGGCGCGGAGCCGATCAAGTGCTCCTGCTCTTTCCGGCCGGCTTCGACGAGACGGCCGGTCGCGTCCTCGATCGCCGTCTGCACGCGCGCGAGAAACTCGTCCTTCGGCAGGCCCGACGGCAGTGGATCGAGGAATTCCACCACCAGCGTGCCAGGATAGCGCATGAAGGTGCGGCGCGGCCAGAACAGGCCGGAATTGAGCGCGACCGGCAGGCACTGCACGCCGCAGGAGGAGTAGATCTGCGCAAACCCTGTCTTGTAGGCGGGGGCAGCGCCCGGCGCACGGCGCGTGCCTTCCGGAAAGATCACGAGCTGGCGGCCGCCGCGCACGGCCTCGCGCGCCCGCCGCGTCATGTCCAGCAGCGCCTTCACGCCGGCATTGCGATCGATCGCGATCATGCCGGTCTTGACCAGGAATTGACCAAAGACCGGGATCTGCATGAGCTGGCGCTTGAGGATGAAGATCGGGTGATCGAAAAAGCCGGGTAGCACGAACGTCTCCCAGAACGACTGGTGCTTTGCCACGACCAGCAACGGTCCCTGCGGGATCTTCTCGACCCCGCGGAATTCCACCTTGATGTTGCAGATCACGCGCATCAGGATCAGCGTCGCCTTCGCCCACCATTCCGCGACCGTCAGCATGGCGCGCGGCGGCAATGCGAAGGTCGGCAGCGCCACGATCGCCAGGCACACCAGCACGGCGTAGAACAGCACGTTGAACACGAGCGAGCGCAGGAAAATCAGGAACATCGACGATCCGATCAATTGCCGGTCAATTGGCCTGTGCTGTGGCGGGCCGCTTCGGCTGCACGCCCACAGGCTGCTCCGACACTTCGGGCGAAAGGTCAATCCCGAAATTCTCCAGCCGCACCCTGAGCTCGGCCGCGACGTACTTGGCGTATTCCGACAGCAGCAGCCGCAACGTCGGCGCCGAAGTCCACCACGGCTCCTCGCGCCATTTGTCCCCGACCACCGCGAACGGGATCAATGTGGTCTGCGGCATCGCATGGGAGAATTCCACCAGCGCGCGGGGCATGTGATAGTTCGAGGTGACCACGATCAGCGATTTGAACTGGCGCCCCTCGGCCCAGCGCCGCGCCTCCGCCGCATTGCCGCGCGTCGAGAGCGCGGTGCGGTCGAGGTCGACGCAGCAGGTCATGAAGGAGTGGTTCTCCGGCAGGGTGCGGGAGATGTCGCTCGCCGTCGAAGTCGGATGCACGCCCGAGATCAGGAGCCTCCTGCCGTAGCCGGCAGCGAGCAGCTCCATCGCGTCCGATACCCGGGAGGAGCCGCCGGTCAGCACGACGATGCCGTCCGCCTTGCGATCCGGCACCATCTCGGCGCCGCGCAATTGCGACAGGAACGCAACGAAGCCTGCTGCCGCGCCGATGAAGGCAAGCGCGATCGTCGACACGATTGCCGCGCGCAGCCAGCCGCGCGGCAGTTTTGGCGATCGATCGTCGGTCGGCGAGGTCATGCGATGTCGGTGATCCCTTCCCAGAGGTGATTTTAAGACGTTTTGAGGCGAAGTGGAGTCTGGTTATTGGGCTCTGCGAGCGGAAGGCACACCTCCTCTCGCCGCGTCGCCAGTGCGCTCCCGCTCCCCGCCAGCGCGAGAGGCGAAGAAGCCGCTATCACCCAACACTCAATCGATATCATTCAGCGTCGCGAACAGCGTCTGGCGGGAGGCGACCGCGGTGATGGCGCCGATCAGCACCGCCTGGACCGCGAGCACGATGTAGCCGGATGGCCGCAGCGAGAAGGTGCCGAGCAGCGCGGCGAACTGATCGCCGACAGGGGTGCCGGAGAACCAGCCGGCGATCGACTCGGAGAAGCCGAACACCAGCATGGCGGCGCCGCCCCCGATCACGCCGCCCTCCAGGCCCAGCCTGAGGAAGTGGCGCAGGAAGCGGTTGGCGATGTAACGGTCGCCGGCGCCGACGAAATGCAGGACCTCGACGATCGGGCGGTTCGCCGCCATGGCGCCGCGGGTCGCGAACGAAACCGAGATGATGGTGGCGATGATGACGAGGGCGAGAATGCCGATGCCGGCGAGCACGGTGGCGTTGGTCATCGAGCGCATGCGCTCGATCCAGGCGCGATGATCGTCGACACTCGCGCTCGGCGCCACCTGGGTGACCCGCGCGCGCAGGACGCCGAGATCGAGCGGCGTGCCCGGCTGCACGCGCGCGATGATCATGCGCGGCACCGGCAGATCGTCCATCGACAGGCCGGTGCCGAGCCAGGGCTCGAGCAGCTTGCCGCTTTCGTCCTTGCTGAACGGCTTGACCTCGACGATGCCGGCTTGCGCGCGCATCGCCTCCGTCACCGCCGCGGTATCGCGTTCGAGATCGCGGCCAGCCTGCGGACGGACCTGGATGGTGATTTCGCTCGCGACCTCCGACTGCCATTCGGCGGCGGAAGCGCTGACCAGCAGCACCGTGCCGGTCGTCATCGAGGCGAGGAAGGTCATGATGGCGACGACGGCGACCAGCGCGCGGCCGTGGATCGAGGCACGCGGCACGATCGGCGACATGTTGCGCGCCTGGGCCGGAAGCTGCGGACGCTCCTGCCCGAGGTCAACCAGCACGCCGCGCTCGTCGGTCCTACTCATAGACGTGCAGCCGTCCCTGATGCAGCACCAGGCGCCGCGCCTCGTACTGGTCCATCAGGCCGATGTCATGGGTCGCGATAATGACGGCCGTGCCTGATTTGTTGAGCTCGATGAACAGCCGCAGCAGGCGGCGGCCGAGCGTCGGGTCGACGCTGCCGGTCGGCTCGTCCGCGAGCAGCAGCTGCGGGCGCGAGATCACGGCGCGGGCGATCGCCGCGCGCTGCTTTTCGCCGCCGGACAGGATCGGCGGCAGCGCATCCATGCGATCGCCGAGGCCGACCCAGCGCAGAAGATCGATGACCTCCTTGCGATAGCTCGACTCGCTACGCCCCATGACGCGGAATGGCAGCGCGACGTTTTCATAGGTCGTCATGTGGTCGAGCAGGCGGAAATCCTGGAGCACGATGCCGATGCGCTTGCGCAGGTCGGCGATCTCGTCCTTGCCGAGCCGCGAGATGTCCTGGCCGAACAGATTGACGAGGCCCCGCGTCGGCCGATGCGACAGGAACAACAGGCGCAACAGCGAGGTCTTGCCGGCGCCGGACGGTCCGGTGAGGAACTGGAAGGAATGCGCCGGGATCTGGAAGTTGAGGTCGCGCAGAACCTCCGGCCCCAGACCGTAACGCAATCCGACATTTTCGAACCGGACCAAGCTCAGCTCCGTTCGAGAAGGGGCGCGGGCCACACGGCTGCACCCCGCCATACGCGACTAACGGGTTTTGCGACCGTTATGGTTTCCGGTTCGTTAACGCTCGCCCGGTAGCATAAGAGCAACCCGGTTCTCCGCGACCGTGACATCGTCAAGACCAGTCCATGCATCAAGGCTCGTCCATGCATATCGTCTGCCCTCATTGTACGACATCCTACGCCATCAAGCCTGCGAGCCTGGGTGCGAACGGCCGGACAGTGCGCTGCTCCCGTTGCAAGGAGACCTGGGTCGCCCATGCCGAGGATGCGATCGAGGAGGCGTCCATCCCGGCCATGGCTGCGGCAAGCCAGGCCGAGGACCAGGCCGACCTCGCCGCGCAGTGGAACTCATACGCCAAGGACGATAGCACCCCCGACACTCCGGTTGTCGAAAGCCCCTCGATCGCCAGCGACTGGCCGACCGAGGACACCAAGGAGATCGAGGACGAGTGGTCGGCGGCGGCCCGGGCCGTCGAGGAGGACGTCGCCGGCGCGCAGCACCAGTCCTGGTTCCGCGGCCTGTTCCGTCGCCGCGGCGCGCGGGTCAGTCGCCCGGCCGCCACCGCGGCGCCGCGAAAATCCCATTTCGGCCTGCCGACCGGCTGCGCCGCCATGGGCGCGCTGGTGCTGGCACTGGTGATCTGGCGCGGCGACATGGTGCGGCTGCTGCCGCAGACGGCGGCGTTCTACAAGATGGTGGGGCTCGAGGTTAATCTGAGAGGGTTGGCCTTCAAGGACGTCAAACTATCCAGCGAGACCGTGGACGGTAAGCAGGTGCTGGTGATCGAGGGCGTGATCGTCGGCGAGGGCAAGAAGCCGCTCGACATCCCGCGCCTGCGCTTCGCCGTGCGCGACGCGCAAGGAGCGGAGATCTACGCCTGGAACACGGTGCTGGAGCAGACCGTGCTGCGGCCCGGCGAGCGCGCCTTCTTCCGCTCGCGCCTGGCCTCGCCGCCGCCGGAAGGCCGCAATATCGACGTTCGCTTCTTCAACCGGCGCGACATTGCCGGCGGCAGCGTATAATCAGCCTCACAAGATCCGCGCGGGAGTTGGTCCCGAGGTTTGTCTGATGCCGAAAATCCTGATCGCCGACGACGAGGATTCGATGCGCACGCTGGTGGCGCGCGCCATCGCCATGGACGGCCACGAGACCGTCACCGCGCAAGACGGCGCCGAGGCGCTGGAGATCCTGACCCGCGAGGACGGGGCGTTCGACCTGCTGCTCACCGACATCCAGATGCCCGTCATGGACGGCATCGCGCTCGCCCTCTCCGCCGCGCGCGATTTCCCCGACCTGACCATTCTCTTGATGACCGGATTTGCCGACCAGCGCGAGCGCGCCTCGAACCTCAATGCGCTGGTGCATGACGTCGTGACAAAACCGTTCTCGGTCGCCGACATCCGCACCGCCGTGGCGGATGCGCTGGCGGCGAGGAAGGGGTAGCGGGCGGCATTAGCCAAGCATACCGCTGTCATGCTCCGCGAAGGCGGGGCATCCAGTACGCTGTCGCCTATCGTTCGGATCACAATTGTGTCGGAATACTGGATGGCCCGCCCCAGTGCGCAAGCGCACAAGGCGGGCGATGACATCGAGTGTGAGGTCAAAAATCCTTGAGCAGGCGCTCGATATAGTCGAGCTCGATCTGCGGGCGCGAGGTATCGCCTAAGCGGCGGCGGAGCTCTTCGAGGATGCGGCGGACACGCTGGGCGTCGATCTCGCCGGGGATCTTGACGGTGTAGTCGTCGCTGAGATCGCGGCCGTGAAGCGGACGGCCCAGCGGATCGGTCTGATTGGCGCCGCTCTGCTGACGGCCGGCCCGATTGCCGGGACCATCGCCCTGCCCGTCGCCGTCGCCCTGCTGCATGGCCTCGGCCATCTTCTGCGCGCCCTTGCGCAAGGCATCGAGGGCCTTGCCCTGCGAATCCACGGCGCCGTCGGCGTTGCCCTCGCCGAGTTTCGACCCGGCATCGCCCATGGCCCCGTCGGCGTCGTCCAGACTGCTGTCTTCGTCGCCCTGGTCGCCGTCCTGATCGCCATTCTGGCCGGGCTGGCCCTGGTCGCCCTGCTGACCCTTCTGCCCTTTCTGACTCTGACCTTTTTGTCCCTTCTGCGCGAGGCCGCGCTTGGCGAGTTCGTCCTGCAACTTCTTCAGACGGTCGCGCAGCGCCTGCTGGTCCTGCTGGAGGTCCGACATCGACTGGTCGCCCTGCTGCTTGCCGCGCGAGCGGTCGCGCCGGGAGTCCTGGCCCTGCTTGAACGTCTTGTCGCGCAATTGCTGCTGCTTGCGGATCATGTCGCTGAGCTCGTTGAGCGCCTGCTCCATGTCGCTGTCGCCGGATTGCCCGGGCTGCGCCATCTGGAGATTTTCCATGATCTGCGCGAGCTGCTCGAGCATGCGCTGGGCCGCCTCGCGGTTGCCTTCGCGCGCCGCCTTCTCGATCTGCCTCAGGAGGTCGTCCAGATCGCGCTGCGTGATGACATTGCGATCGCGGCTGGAGGATTGGCTGCGTTCCGTCGCCCGCTTGTACTCCTCCAGCTTCTGGATGGCGTCAGACTGATTGCTCAGGCTCTTGCCGGATTCCTTCTGCCTGAGGCTGTCGCCGGACTCCTGCATCGCCTTTTCGGCGCTGTCGAGCAGCGCGTCAGGATCCTGATCCAGCTGGGCAGCGACCGGCGAGACGCCGCAGAGCAGCAGGGCGACACATGCGATCGACATCGCCTTTAAGACTGGCACGCGTGCTAGCTTCCGCATTTCCGGTCCCGCGTAAACTGGTTGGTCTTGTCGTCCCCCGTCTTGTTGGCACGGCTGCTTGCCGACTTCCGATAGGCCTGAAGCTGCTCGCGCAATGTGTCCTGCTGCTGCGCCAGCTCTTCGAGCTGCTCGGGCGTCGCATGCTGGGTCTTCTGTCGCAGCTCGATCGCCTTGTCGAGGATGAGCTGGACCTCCGCGGGGAACGGCTGCCGCGCTCCGAGCGGATTTTGCTCGGCGCGCCGGGCGAGGTCGCGCACCTTGCCGGCCATGGCCTCGCGGAGCTTTTGCGTCAGCACCCTGATCTCGTCCTCGCTGGCGCCGCGTTCCAGCGCCGCCTTGAGCGCGTCCTGCGCCGAACGCAGCGCCGCGTTGACGCTGCCGGCGACGCCGTCGTCCTCGATGGTGACCGCGAACGCCCACATGCTCGCCACCACCTCGCGCAGCGCCTCGTCGGTGCGGGCCGCCTCGAGCTGGGACGCCAGGCTGCGCAGGCCGAGATAGCAGCCGGCATCCGGCGTGAACAATTCGGGCGCGATCATCAGCGCGTCGAGCGCGGTGTAGACGTCGGAATTCCTGTTGGCGTCGAGCGCGAGGATGCGGCGCTGCTCGATCAGCGCGCGCGCGAGCGAGTTCGTGAACAGCCGTTCGGGCAGGCGCATGTTGAAGGGCTCGCTTCGCGCCTCGTTGCCGGCCTCGTCCTTGGCGGTGAGCGTCAGCGTGACCTCGGCGCCGGCATAGGGATCCTCGCTGAGGTCCTTCACCGTCTGGCCGACGCCGTTACGGGTGCGCGCGTTCGGCAGCACGAGCGGGAATTGCGGCGGCTGGAACAGCGGCCGCGCCGCGCCTTTGCCGTCGGCGTCCTTGCTGTTGTCCTTGTTATCCTTGGCGGTATCTTTGGCGCCATACTTGCCGGCATCCTTGGCGTCGGCGGGGCGCAGCGCAATGTGCGCGTCGGCACCGGTGACGCCGTAATCGTCCTCGATCTTGTAGGAGAGCTGGAGCGCGCCGCGTGCCTGCCGCTCGGGGTCCTTGGCGAGCGCGATTGTCGGGGGACGGTCCGGTGTCGCCGTGAAGGTCCATTGCGGCTGGCCGGAGGGCGCGCGGACATGCGCGGTGCCGTCGGCGGCGATGGCAAAGTGCTTTTCGTTGGTGCCCTTGGGCGCGGCTTCCACCGGGGCGACCTCCTTGAGGCCGCCGGAGACCGCGACATCGAGGCTGCCGCCGGAGGAGCGCACGATCAGGGTCGAGCCGGCGGGGACGGCAAGCGGTCCGCTGGCCGGCAATGCCGCGGCTTCCTTGTTGGCGGCCGACAGGATGACCGGCGGCTTGCCGGTGTAAAGCGGGGGCGTCACCCAAGCGTCGACGCGAACATTGGTCGGGGCCAGCACGCCATTCCAGTCAAAGGCGGCCCGGAGCCGCATCGCGCGCTCGTCGCCGGCGGCGAAGAAGGTCGCAACCAGCATCACCATGACGAGTGCACGCAGCGCCCAGGGATCGTGAAACGCGAGCCGCGGATGCGGCAGACCGGCGCGGATGCGCTTGAGCGAGGCCAGCGTGCGCTCGCGTTGCGCCTGCCACAGCGCCTTGGCAACCGGGTCTTGTGAGCTCAGCGTGTCCGTGAGCGTGGTGGCCGGGCGGTGACGGATGCCGGAGCCACGGTCGAGCCGGCTCAGCGCCTCATCACGGCCTGGCCAGCGAAAGCGAATCAACGGGAACAGGGCAGCAATCGCGATGCCGGCGAAGATGACGAGACCGATCGCGCGGGCGACAAACGGCAAGGACAGCCAAAGGCCGGCCCAGGACACCACCAGGAAAAGGCCGGCGACAGTCAAAAGCCGCGCCAAATTCGGCCAAGCACGCTCCCACGCGATGGCATAGGTCGCCCGATCGAGGGCCTGCGCCAGCTTCAGCCGCGACAGAGCGTCGCCCTCGCGGATCGGGTCTGACGGGTCGGGGGTGACGCCGTTCAATCAGCTCTCCAGGTTGCCCGGTAGAGCGAAGCCTACCACAACGGCAGCACTGAGGCATCCATTCCGGCACGGGAGACACCCCTTTTCCCGCATAACACGAGGACGTGACTGGCCCGGCGCAACCCCGTAATTTCCGCGACGCCATTCCGAGGAAAACGAAGGAAACGCCATGGACAAGAAGATGCACGACAAGGGCCTGGAAGTCCGCAAAGCAGTGCTGGGCGAGGCCTATGTCAACAACGCCCTGACGAACGTCGACGATTTCAACCGTCCGTTCCAGGAGATGCTCAACGAATATTGCTGGGGCGCGGTGTGGGGCCGCGAGGAACTGCCGCGCAAGACCCGCAGCATGCTCAACATCGCGATGATCGCGATCCTCAACCGCCAGCACGAGTTCCGCGCGCATCTGAAGGGCGCACTGACCAACGGCGTCACCCGGGAGGAGATCCGCGAGATCCTGATGCAGGTCGCGATCTATGGCGGCATGCCGGCCGCCGTCGACAGCTTCCGCATCGCGCGCGAGGTGTTTGCGGAGATCGATGGGAAGGCGTGAGGGCAAGCCACCGCCGCCGTCATCCCGGACAAGCGTCAGCGCAAATCTCGATGGGCGCGCGCTTGAGCCGCGCTTGTCCGGGACGACACCGATGGTGAAGTGCGCATCTTTCACGACAACGAATAACAAACACAAGGAAACAGCATGGACATCGGATTCATCGGGCTCGGAAACATGGGTTTCCCGATGGCGCGACGGCTGATTGAGGCCGGACACCAGCTCGTCGTGTTCGACACGCGCAAGGAGGTCGTCGACAGGCTGATGGCACGCGGCGCGACGGCTGCGACATCACCGAAGGATGTCGCCGACCAGGTCGAGACGGTGATGGCGAGCCTGCCATCGCTGCAGGCCTCGCTCGAGGTCGCGACGGGCGCAAACGGCGTGATCGAGGGCAGGCGCGCGAAACGCTTCGTCGATCTGTCGACGGTCGGCTCGCAAATGGCTTCGAAGATTCACGGCCTGCTCGCCAAACGCAACATCGTGCAGGTCGACTGCCCCGTGTCCGGCGGGGTCGGCGGCGCCGAGAAAGGCACGCTGGCGGTGATGGTCTCCGGCCCGAAAGCCGAGTTCGAGCTGCTCAAGCCGGCGCTCGACGTGATCGGAAAGGTGTTCTTCATCGGCGAGAAGCCGGGCGCAGCGCAGACCATGAAGCTCGCCAACAATTTCCTGTCGGCCACGGCCATCGTGGCAACGTCGGAAGCCGTCGTGATGGGTGTCAAGGCCGGGCTCGATCCCGCCGTGATGATCGACGTCATCAATGCGGGCTCGGGCATGAACACGGCGAGCCGCGACAAGTTTCCGCGTTCGGTTCTGCCGCGCACCTTCGACTTCGGTTTCGCCACGGGATTGATGGTGAAGGACGTGCGGCTGGCGCTGGAGGAGATGAAGCAGCTCGGGCTGTCGATGGAAGTCGCTGATGCCGTAGGACGGTTGTGGGAGACGGTGATCAGCGCGGAAGGCGCCGAGTCCGACTTCACCGCGGCAATCAAGCCGATCGAGAGGAAGGCGGGGGTTGTGGTTGGAGCGAAGGGCGAGTTGACGGGGAAGTAGCGAAGTGCAGATGCAGCACCCGCCACTCGAGGGAGAGGTCTGGCGAAGATTCGTCGTTAGCAGCTTCGCGCGACACGCCCTCGGGGATTATGGATCCTGGCTGTCGCACGACGACACTGAATTTGTGGCGGCCCGCCGTCGTGCTGTCACAGCCAAGGCGCCGGCGTATCCATCGCGATCAGCTGTTCGACCTCGATGCGCGGGCGCACCACGGCGTATTGCTCGCCCTTCACCAGCACCTCCGGCACCAGCGGCCGCGTGTTGTAGGTGCCCGCCTGCACCGCGCCATAGGCGCCGGCGGTCATGATGGCGAGCAGATCGCCCGCCTTTGGCGTCGGCAGCGTGCGGTCGAGGGCGAGATAGTCGCCGGTCTCGCAGACCGGGCCGACGACGTCGGCCGTGATGGTGGCCGCGTCCTTGGCGGGCTGCGTCACCGGCAGGATGTCGTGATGCGCCTCGTACAGCGTCGGGCGGATCAAATCGTTCATGGCAGCGTCGATGATGACGAAATTCTTGCCGTCGCCATGCTTCACGTAGATGACCTTCGTGACCAGGATGCCGGCATTGCCGACGATCATGCGCCCCGGCTCGAACATCAGCGTGCAGCCGAGATTGTGGCTGACGCGCTTGACCATGGCGGCGTACGCGTCGGGTGCCGGCGGCGCCTCGCGATCCATGTAATAGGGAATGCCGAGGCCGCCGCCGAAATCGACATGCGAGATGTTGTGGCCGTCGGCGCGCAGCGTCTGCACGAACTCGGAGAGGATCCGGAACGCGGTCTCCATCTTGGAGAGGTCGGTGATCTGGCTGCCGATATGCACGTCGGTGCCAGTCACCTCGATGCCCGGGAGTCTTGCGGCGCGGGCATAGACCTCGCGGGCATGAGCGATCGGAATGCCGAACTTGTTCTCGGACCTACCGGTGGAGATTTTTGCATGCGTGCCGGCATCGACGTCGGGGTTGACGCGCACGGAGATGCGCGCGGTCTTGCCCATCTCGGTCGCAAGTCGCGACAAGAGCTCGAGCTCGGGCTCGGATTCGACGTTGAGACAGAGGATGTCGGCGGCAAGCGCAGCGCGCAATTCGGTTTCCGTCTTGCCAACGCCCGAGAACAGGATCTTAGCTGGGGGGATGCCCGCGGCCAGCGCACGCTTCAACTCGCCGCCCGAGACGACGTCGGCGCCGGCGCCTAACTTGGCCAGCGTGCGCAGCACCGACTGGTTGGAGTTCGCCTTCATGGCGTAGCAGACCAGCACCTTCTCGCCGGCGAAGGCCTCCGTGAAGACGCGGTAGTGCCGCTCCAGCGTCGCGGTCGAATAGCAATAGAAGGGCGTGCCGACGGTTGCGGCCAGCTCGGACAGGTTCACCGCCTCGGCGTGCAGCACGCCGTTGCGATAGTCGAAATGGTTCATGGCGCAGGCTCGGTTGTCCCGGCTTATTTCCGGCCGGGAGGTTCGTCCAGGAGCGGGTCGAGAATAAACGATTTCTTCCTGCCCTTGGCCGCCGCGGGCGCGGCGTCCACACCGTAGGTGGGATTGAACACGCTCGGCGTCCCCTGGGCTTCGGTCTCGGTGTCGGTCGGCGCCGCACCGTTGGCCGTGGGCGCATTGGAGGCGGTCGGCGGCAGATCCAGCGGACCCTTGCGTCCGCAGCCGGCGAGCGCCAGCGCCGTCAGACTAAGGACAATGATGGCCCACCCCGAGCCGGCCGGGCGAAACTTTGACGTCACGACGAAATCCCCACTACGCGGCCCGCACCATACAGAGATTGGTGCGCTCTGGCGAGAGCCCGCATGACCATGAAAAACAAGCCAAATTTTGCCATTAGCCCGATTTTCGCTGCTTTTCGAGCCGCTTCGCCCAAGCCTTAGCCTGCGACGCCACGTTCTTCGGCGCGGTGCCGCCAAAGCTGGTCCGGCTCTTCACCGACGATTCGACCGAGAGCACGCCGAGCACGTCTTTGGTGATCTTGGGCTCGATCGCCTGCATCTCCTTCAGCGGCAGCTCGTGCAGCGCGACGCCGCCTTCGGCGGCCTTGGCCACGATCCGGCCGGTGACGTGGTGGGCCTCGCGGAACGGCATCTTCAGCGTCCGCACCAACCAGTCGGCGAGATCGGTCGCGGTGGCGTAACCCTCGCCCGCGGCCGCCTTCATCCTCGCTTCGTCGGGCGCGAGGTCGCGGACCATGCCGGTCATCGCGCGGATCGCCAGCGACAACGCGGCAAAACCTTCCATCGCGCCCTGCTTGTCCTCCTGCATGTCCTTTTGATAGGCGAGCGGCAGGCCCTTCATCACGATCAGAAGACCGTTGAGCGCGCCGATCACGCGGCCGGTCTTGGCGCGCACGAGCTCGGCGGCATCCGGGTTGCGCTTCTGCGGCATGATCGAGGAGCCGGTCGTGAATTTATCGCTGAGGCGGATGAGGCCAACCAGCGGCGAGGTCCAGATCACGATCTCTTCGGCAAAGCGCGACATGTGCACGGCGCAGATCGAGGCTGCCGACAGTGTCTCCAGCACGAAGTCGCGATCGGACACCGCATCGAGCGAGTTCGCCATCGGCCGGTCGAAGAGGAGCGCCTTTGCGGTGGCGTGGCGGTCGATCGGGAATGAGGTGCCGGCCAGCGCGGCCGCGCCCAGAGGCGATTCATTGAGCCGCTTGCGCGCGTCCTGGAAGCGGCCGCGGTCGCGCGCGGCCATCTCGACATAGGCAAGCAGGTGGTGGCCGAAAGTGACGGGCTGCGCAGTCTGCAGATGCGTGAAGCCGGGCATCACGGTCGCGGCGTGCTCCAGCGCGCGCTCCACCAGCGCCTGCTGGAACGCGGCCAGCGCAGCATCGGTCTCGTCGATGACGTCGCGGACGAACAGGCGAAAATCGGTCGCGACCTGGTCGTTGCGCGAGCGCGCCGTGTGCAGCCTTCCGGCCGCGGGGCCGATCAGCTCGGACAGCCGGCTCTCGACATTCATGTGAATGTCCTCGAGCGCGCGCTTGAACGCGAAGCCGCCCTTGCCGATCTCTGACAAAATCGTGTCTAGACCCTTGCCGATATTTTTCGCATCAGAGGCGGTGATGATGCCCTGGCTGGCGAGCATCGCGGCGTGGGCCT
This sequence comes from Bradyrhizobium sp. 137, assembly GCF_023074095.1. Classification (NCBI taxonomy): domain Bacteria; kingdom Pseudomonadati; phylum Pseudomonadota; class Alphaproteobacteria; order Hyphomicrobiales; family Nitrobacteraceae; genus Bradyrhizobium; species Bradyrhizobium sp. 137. The sequence goes on along the minus strand of NZ_JADPKU010000072.1, from coordinate 2,408 downwards.
TGGACGCGGCAATGTCCTGGGCGAACAGGTGACGATCGACGTCGATAGAAACGTTGATCTCCTCCATGATCTCATCGGGACGTTCCGAGAACCGGCCGCCCCACATCTTGTTGCTCATGATCCCCTGCTCACGCCTTGCCTGTCGCTAGTCACGTTTGCTGGCCGCGGCCAGCCGTATTAAGAGGCCCCTGATAGCCATATCTGCGACCGGATGACAAACGATATGCTCGACAAGACGCCCTCCGCCACGCGCCGAATCCCCCTCGTCATCGCCATTGTGGCGATCGGGGGTCTGGCGGGCTTCGCCGCGCTGTACGGGCTGGGCCTGAGCCGGGCGCCGTCAGGCGATCCGGTCTGCCGGTCCGCGGTGGCGACCGCGCAGAAGATCGCCCCGCTCGCCCATGGCGAGGTGGCGGCGCTGACCATGGCGAGCGCCCCCTTCAAGCTGCCGGACCTCGTCTTCGAGGACGCCGATGGCAAGCCGAAGAAGCTGTCCGATTTCCGCGGCAAGACGCTGCTGGTGAACCTCTGGGCCACCTGGTGCGTGCCCTGCCGCAAGGAGATGCCGGCGCTGGATGAGCTCCAGGGCAAGCTGTCGGGCCCGAATTTCGAGGTGGTGGCGATCAACATCGACACCCGCGATCCCGAGAAGCCCAAGACCTTCCTGAGAGAGGCCAATCTGACCCGGCTTGGCTATTTCAGCGATCAGAAAGCCAAGGTGTTTCAGGATCTTAAAGCTGTAGGCCGGGCCTTGGGGATGCCGACGTCGGTGCTGGTCGACCCGCAAGGCTGCGAGATCGCGACGATTGCGGGGCCGGCGGAGTGGGCGAGCGAGGACGCGCTCAAGCTGATCCGGGCGGCGACGGGCAAGGCTGCCGCGTCGCTTTAGAGAATTTTAGGCCGTGACGTTGAGATTGCCGCCGACGCCGGGGCCTACATTGGCGAGCGAGGGCTGGCCGGCGCCCATCAGCGTCAGGACGGTGGATTTCTCCATGTCCATGTTCTGCTTGGTCAGCGTCGCCGCGATATTCGATTGCAGCGCGCCTTGCTGAGCGGCCAGCATGGTGCTGACCATTGCCATCATGTCCATTACGCGAACCCTCGTACGGCCCTAACCTAGGCGTGAGGGGTTAATGAGAGGTGAGCGAGTTTCCGTGTCCTGGCTCGGCAGCGCTCCGAGCTGCGCCCGGGGCACGAGAGTACCTTACCGCGTCGGCACCGGCTTGGCGCCGCGATAGTCGTAGAAGCCGCGCTGGGTCTTGCGGCCGAGCCAGCCGGCTTCGACGTATTTCACCAGCAGCGGGCACGGGCGGTACTTGGAGTCGGCCAGCCCCTCATGCAGCACCTGCATGATGGAGAGGCAGGTGTCGAGGCCGATGAAATCGGCGAGCTCTAGCGGGCCCATGGGATGATGGGCCCCTAACTTCATCGCGGCATCGATCGCCTCGACATTGCCGACGCCTTCGTACAGCGTGTAGATCGCCTCGTTGATCATCGGCAGCAGGATGCGGTTGACAATGAAGGCCGGGAAATCCTCGGAGACTGCGACCTGCTTGCCGAGCCTGGCGACGAATTCCTTGGACGTCTCGAAGGTCGCATCATCGGTGGCGATGCCGCGGATCAGCTCGACCAGCTCCATCAGCGGCACCGGATTCATGAAGTGAATGCCGATGAAGCGCTCCGGCCGGTCGGTGGCGGCGGCGAGCCGCGTGATCGAGATCGACGACGTGTCGGAGGCGACGATCGCCTCCGGCTTCAACACCGCGCACAGTTCGTGGAAGATCTTGCGCTTGACCTCCTCCTTCTCGACCGCGGTCTCGATCACGAGGTCGCAGTCGGCGAGGTCGTCCAGCTTCTCGGCAAGCTTGATGCGCGCGAGCGCCTTGGCCTTGTCGTCTTCGGTGACGGCCTTTTTGGAGACCTGTCGCGCCAGATTGCCGTTGATGGTGGCCATGCCCGACTTGAGGCGGTCGGCCGAGACGTCATTGAGCACCACGTCGAAGCCGGCCAGCGCCGCAACATGCGCGATGCCGTTGCCCATCTGACCCGCGCCGATCACGCCGACCTTCTTGATCACTGCCGCCATCATGTCATCCACCGGAACGGCGCGCGACGAGCGCGCCCTGCCTATCCCCTCGAGCCGGGAGATCCGATTTAATCAGAACCCTGGCTCGAAACCTAGATTGGATCGCCTCGAAGGCGTGCCCCACGCCAAAGAAAACGCCTCAGAAAAGCAACACCGGCCGGAGTTTATAGCTCCGGCCGGTGTTTTTAGCCCGTTTTACTTGCCGAGCTTGCCGAGTTCGGCCGTCAGCTCCGGAACCGCTTGGTAGAGGTCCGCCACCAGGCCGTAATCGGCGACCTGGAAGATCGGCGCGTCCTCGTCCTTGTTGATCGCGACGATCACC
>NZ_JADPKU010000062.1:17500-25375 GCF_023074095.1 Bradyrhizobium sp. 137 | reverse complement strand
GGAGATGCTCGAGATCGAAGGCGCGCTGGTGAACCACACGCCGAGTCTGTTTGATTGAGGGGTGCCACCCTCCCCCTCCAGCGGAGGGTGGCACCCCTCAATCAAACAGACTCGGCGTGTGGTTCACCAGCGCGCCTTCGATCTCGAGCATCTTCAGCTTCGTCACCACGCCGCCATTCGCCGAGAAGCCGCCGGGTTTGTTGCCGGCCGCGAGCACGCGATGGCAGGGCACGACGATCGGGCACGGATTGCGGCCGAGCGCCTGGCCGACGTCGCGCGACAGTTCGACGCCGCCAAGCTGCTTGGCGATGTCGCCGTAGGTCATGGTCTTGCCCGGCGGGATGGTGCGGGCGATGTCGTAGACGCCGCGGTTGAACTCGGGCACGCCGTCGAGGTCGAGCGGGATGTCGGTAAGATTATCGGGCTCGCCGGCGAGCAGTTTGACGATGCGATCGATCGCCTGTTGCACCTCGGCGGTGGGCTCGCCTTCGGTCGCCTCGGCATGACGCTGATGGATACGGGTGCGGATCTTTTGCTCGCCGCCCATCGGCAGTTGCGTGCCATTGATGCCGCGCGGGCCCCAGGCGATGGCGCACAGGCCGATCCTGGTGTCGAACAGGGCAAAATGCTGGTCAGTCATGGCTTGGTTCCTGGCTGCGTCCTTGTCGCATGCCCGATTGTGTTGTCCGCTCGAATTTAGGCTTGGAAATAGTTGCGATCCACCCGGTTTCCGGGAATCTTGCACAGAGTTCCTGTTCCTTCGCGCGAGCCCAGAATGCAAAGCCTCCACGTCAACGGATACGACATGCCCTATCTCGACGTGGGCGAAGCTAAGGGCGGCCCGCCGCTGGTCTGCGTGCACGGCTCGCTGAACGACTTCCGCGTCTGGGGTTGCGTGCTTGGCCCGTTGTCGCAGCGCCACCGGGTGATCGCTGTCAGCTTGAGGCACTTCTACCCGGCGCGCTGGGACGGCGTCGGGGACACTTATTCGATCGCCCAGCATGTCGATGACGTCATCGCCTTCGTCGAGAAGCTCGACCTCGGGCCGGTCGACCTGATGGGCCATTCCCGCGGCGGGCACATCTGCTTCCGCGTGGCGCAGCGGAGGCCGGATATGCTGCGGCGACTGATCCTCGCCGAGCCGGGCGGCGAGCTCGATGCGAGCCTCGATCCCGATTATGTCGGCGGCCCCTCGCCGCTGCTGGCGCGCTTTACAGCATCGGCCGAGAGGATCGCGGCCGGCGACGTCGACGGCGGCCTCGCCGTCTTCGTCGACGCGCTGGAGGGCCCCGGCACCTGGCCGCGGCTGCCGGCGACGGTGAAGCAAAATCTGCGCGACAACGCCATGACGCTGATCGGTCAGGTCCGCGACAACCGCCCGCCGTTCTCGAAGGCGGATGCGGAGTCCATCAAAATGCCGACGCTGTTCATCCTGGGCGCGCGGACCAAGGGCCTGCTGCCAAAGGTGCTGCATGCGCTCGCGGCGCATGTGCCCTATTCGAAGACGGCGATCATCCCGAACGCGACGCACCCGATGTTCGAGCAAGCGCCGCAAAAATACTCCGAAGTGGTCCTTGATTTTCTGGCGAGCTGATCATGCAGACATTTCGCGTCAACGGTTACGACATGGCCTATCTCGAAGTCGGAGACGGTCCGCCGCTGGTCTGCGTGCACGGCACGTTAGGGGATTTCCGCACCTGGTATTCGGTGCTCGGACCGCTGTCGCGGCATCATCGCGTGATCTCGGTCAGCCTGCGGCACTTCTTTCCCGAGCATTGGGATGCCGTCGGCGACGACTACAAGATGGCCCAGCACGTCTTCGACGTGATCGCCTTCATCGAGCAGGTCAGGCCCGCACCGGTCGACCTGATGGGGCATTCGCGCGGCGGTCACATCGCCTTCCGCGTAGCGCAGATACGGCCTGATCTGTTGCGAAAACTGGTGTTGGCCGAGCCGGGCGGCGATCTCGATGCCAGCCTGCCGGTTCCCGCCGGCACGCCCGCGCATCCGCCGCTCGCCGCCCGCACGGCGCGCTCGGTCGAGATGATCCGCGCCGGCGACATTGAGGGCGCGCTGCAGAATTTTTACGACGGCATCGAAGGCGACGGCTCCTGGCGGCGCGTACCTGCGGCGGCCAAGCAGCAACTGCGCGACAACGCGATCACTTTCCTCGGCCAGATCAACGAGCAGCGCAAGCCCTACACGCTCGCCGATGCGCAGGCGATCAAGACGCCGACGCTGCTGATCGGCGGCGGCGCGACGACAGGAAGCCTGTCGGTGATGTGGCGCGTGCTCGCCGAGCACATCGCGGGCAGCAAGACGGCGGTGATTCCGAACGCCGGCCACTGGATGTTCGAACAGGCGCCGCTTGAGTTCGGCGAGGCGGTGAACAGATTCCTGGCGGAGTAGGAGCGCTCTTCGCCCCTCCCCTGAGTCCGGGGAAAGGCGAAGGAATGGGCCTCACACCTTCCAAACGCCGACCGGCATCTTGATCGTCGCATTCAGCCGGTTCCAGACGTTGATCGTCGCGATCGCGAGGATCAGCGTTGCGAGCTCGCGCTCGTCAAAGTGCTTTGCGGCCTCGTTCCAGATCGCATCAGGCACCGGATCTTCGCGATCGGCAAGGCGCGTGACCGCCTCGGTCAGCGCCAGCGCGGCGCGCTCGGCCTCGGTGAAATAGGGCGCTTCGCGCCAGGCGGACACGGCGAACAGGCGCTCGTCGGTCTCACCGAGCTTACGGGCGAGCTTCGGGTGCATATCGACGCAGACGCTGCAGCCATTGATCTGGCTGGCCCGCAGGTGCACCAGTTCGAGGAGCTTTTCCGGCAGACCCTGTTTGGTCAGGTTGCCAATGGATTGAAGGTGGTTCATGGCCTCAGGCAGGACCATCACCGGGTGATTCATGCGAGCGTGCATCATCTTGCGTCTCCGTCTGTTGAATTTCGAAGGTTCCGGTCACATCGGCCGGATTGGCCTCGTCATGGGCATGACGGATCGCGATGAGGGAATGTGACCGATGACCGAACAAAATTTTCTCAGCCACCAGTTCGAGGCCAACCGGGACCATTTGCGCGCCGTGGCCTACCGGATGCTGGGGTCCCGTGCTGAGGTCGACGATGCCGTGCAGGAGGCTTGGCTGCGGGTCAGCCGCTACGACATGTCCGATGTCGCGAACCTGCGCGGCTGGCTCACGACGGTGGTCGCGCGCATCTGCCTCGACATGCTGCGCGCACGGAAATCGCGCCGGGAGGATCCGATGGGCCCGCACGTGCCCGAGCCGATCGACGAGACGCGCGAGCGCGAGACGGAGATGGCCGATTCCGTCGGCGCCGCCCTGTTGGTCGTGCTGGAGACGTTGCAGCCGGCGGAGCGGCTCGCGTTCGTGCTGCATGACATGTTTGCCGTGCCCTTCGAGGAGATCGCGCCGATCGTCGGCCGCTCGGTCGAGGCCTCGCGGCAGCTCGCGAGTCGCGCCCGGCGGCGGGTGCAGGGCGCACCGGTGCCCGAGACCGACCTGTCGTACCAGCGCCGAATCGTCGATGCGTTCCTCAAGGCGTCGCGCGAAGGCGATTTCGAAGGCCTGCTGACCGTGCTCGATCCCGACGTCGTATTCCGCGCCGACCAAGCCGCGGTGCGGCTCGGCTCGCTGCCCGAGATTCGCGGCGCCGATGCGGTGGCGCAGCTCTACAAGGGCCGCGCCCAGGCCGCACGGACCGCGTTGGTCGACGGCGAGATCGGCGTCGCCGTCATCCTCGGTGGACATCTGCGCATCGCGCTTCGTGTTACCTTCAACGGCGACCGGATCGCGGGAATCGACGCGCTGGCCGATGCGGAGCGGATCGCGGCGCTCGATGTGGAGGTGCTTGAGCGCTAGCGAAACGTGGCATCCGGATTGCCTAGATGTTACGGTTCCGTCCGATCGTGCGGTGCCGCCGCTCGAAACGGGAAAGGACACCTCATGACATTCCGCCTCACTCCCTTGCTTGCTCTGTCGCTGCTCGGTCTCGCCGCCGGCGTCACGAGCGCGGTCGCGGCCGCCGACGAGAAGCTGAAAGCCGCGGCCGAGCAGGAGAAGGCGCCGCTGATCGAGACGCTGCGTGACATGGTGATGATCGAGAGTGGCAGCGGCGACGCCGAAGGCTTGAAGAAGATGGCCGATTTCACCGAAGCGCGCCTGAAGGCGCTTGGCGCCGTCACGGAGCGACGCAAGACCACCGCCGGCACAGGCGCCGATATGGTGATCGCCACGTTCAAGGGCTCGGGCACGCGAAACCTGATGCTGATCGCGCATATGGACACGGTCTATCAGCGCGGCGTCCTCGCCAGCGAGCCGTACCGCGTTGACGGCAACCGCATCTATGGCCCCGGCATCGCCGACGACAAGGGCGGCATCGCCGTGGTGCTGCATGCGCTCAAGATACTGAAGGATGCCGGCTGGCACGACTATGCCAGGCTCACCGTGTCGTTCAATCCAGACGAAGAGGTGGGGTCGATCGGGTCGGGCGAGATGATCGCGGAGCTCGCCGACCAGCACGACGTCGTGCTCTCCTGCGAGCCGACGGCGGCTTCGCCTCCGGCAAAGAACGACTCCTTGCTGCTGGGGGCGAGCGGCACCGCGACGGCGAAGATGGAGGTGAAAGGACGCGCTTCGCATGCCGGCGCTGCGCCCGATCTCGGCCGCAACGCGCTGATCGAGCTCGCCCATCAATTGCTGCAAACCAAAGACGTCGCCAAGTCGATCCCCGGCACGCAGCTCAACTGGACCACGGCGCAGGCCGGCACCGTACGCAACCAGATTCCGGAAAAGGCCGAGGCCGGCGCCGACATCCGCCTCACCATTCCCGATGGCATCGCCAAATTGCAGGCGGCGCTCGACGAGAAGGTGAAGGAGAAGCTCGTTCCCGACACCGAAACCAAGGTGACGATCACAGCGGGCCGCCCGCCCTTCGTCGCGAGCGGTCGCGGCCGCGCGCTGGCCGAGGTGGGACAGTCGATCTATGCCGAGATCGACCGCAAGCTCGACATCACCGAGATGACGGGAGGCGCCACCGATGCCGGCTACGCCAATCGCAGCGGCAAGGCGGTCGTGGTCGAGAGTTTCGGCCTCGCCGGCTTCGGCTATCATGCCCGCGACGAGTTCATCGACACCAACTCGATCGTGCCGCGGCTCTATCTGATGAGCCGGATGCTGATCGAGCAGGGCAAGATCAAGTAGGACGGCGCCGGGCCGGATCGTTTTCTCGAAAAACAACCCCATGCACAGTAGACGGCGCGAGCGATATCAATAGCTTAGCGCGTTTCGAAATGAGAGGCGGCCATCCTATGGTACCGCTTGACGCCCTCAGCCGCACCGCGTAGCTTCGAATACGGAATTCCGTATTCCGTTTTCAGGTGCCGCGGAGCTGCCGGCGTGATCCCTCTCGACCCACTCCCGAACTTGATCGACCAGGTCTATGCCCGGATCCTGGAGGCGATCTCCGACCGCACCCTGCCCCCTGGCCAGCGCATCCGGCAGAACGAGCTCGCCGACAAGCTCGGCGTGTCGCGCCAGCCGGTCTCGCACGCGCTGCATTTGTTGCACCGGCAGGGCCTCGTCGCCGAGAGCGGCAAGCGCGGTTTTGAGGTCACCCAGCTCGACCCGTCACGCATCCGCCAGCTTTACGAGGTGCGCGGCGCCATCGATGCACTCGCCGCCCGGCTTGCTGCCGAGCGTGCAGGCACGGACGCGGCGGGTCGCGCGCGGCTGGAGGCGGCGCTTGCCGCCGGACGCCCCATCGACCGTAACACGACGCTGGCCGAACTCATCGGGCTCGACGTCGATTTTCATCGCGCGATCTACCAGCTCGCCGGCAATCCCGTGATCGAGGAGACGATGGCGCCGCAATGGCCGCACATGCGCCGCTCGATGGCGACCGTGCTGTCCGAGCTCGACTATCGCGCCAGCGCCTGGGCGGAGCATGCCGATATCGCCAAGCACATTCTCGCGGGCGATGCGAACGCTGCCGAACGCGCGGCGCTGGCCCATGCGCAGACGGCGGGACGGATGACCGAAGAGAGATTGAGGGCGACGGAAGAGGTTGCGGCGTAACCACAAACGCCGTCATTCCGGGGCACGCGAAGTGTGAGCCCGGAATCTATTGAGCGGCAGAGATTGTGGATGAATGGATTCCGGGTTCGGTCCTGCGGACCGCCCCGCAATGACAACAATAAACAACAGGAGGACGACCCATGAAACTGTCTCAAGAGCAATTGGAGTTCTTCCACCGCGAGGGCTGGCTGTTCCTGCCCGAATTGTTCAGCCAGGAGGAGGTCGGTCTGCTCGCGCGAGAGGCGGTCGGCATCTATGACACCAACCGGCCGGAGGTCTGGCGCGAGAAGAGCGGTGCGCCGCGCACCGCCTTTGCCGCACATCTCTACAACGAGGCCTTCCGCATCCTGGGCGCACATCCGCGCATGATCGAGCCGGTCGAGCAGCTCTTCGGCGAACCGGTCTACATGCACCAGTTCAAGATCAACGCGAAATCGGCCTTCACCGGCGACGTCTGGCAGTGGCACCAGGATTACGGCACCTGGAAGCGCGACGACGGCATGCCGGAGCCGCGCGCGATGAACATCGCGATCTTCCTCGACGAGGTGATGCCGATCAACGGCCCCCTGATGCTGGTGCCGCGCAGCCAGAACGCCGGCGATCTCGAAGCCTCGCATGACCTCGCCACCACCTCCTATCCGCTGTGGACGCTGGACGAGGACACCGTGACACGCCTCGTCAAGCAGGGCGGCATCGTGGCGCCCACCGGCAAACCCGGCGGCATGCTGATGTTTCACGGCAATCTCGTGCACGGCTCGGCCGGCAACATCACGCCCTACCCGCGCAAAATCGTGTATTTGACGCTGAATGCGGTCTCGAACTACATCCGCACCCCGACGCGGCCGGACTACATCGCGCATCGCGATTTCACACCGATCAAGACGGTGGAGGACGACGCGCTGCTGCGGCTCGCGCGTGCGCCGCGGCAGGCGGCGGAGTAGGATGTAGGATGCTCTCATGCCCCGGACGCAGCGCAGCACGTCAGTGATGCGCTGCTGAGCCGGGGCCCACCGACACGGAATTCCCTTACACTGGGTCCCGGCTCTGCGGAGCAGCACTTCGTGCTGCTCCGCGTCCGGGACACGATCATTCCGCAGGACATATCCCCATGAACCTCTTCCGTCTCCTCCAGGCCCGCGCGTCCGCCGGCGAGCCGGTTCGTGTCGCGCTGATCGGCGCCGGAAAATTCGGCTCGATGTTTTTGGCGCAGGTGCCGCACACGCCGGGGCTGGAAGTGCCTGTCATCATCGACATCGATTGCGACCGCGCCCGCGAGGCGTGCCGCATCGTCGGCTGGGACTCGACGCGCATCGCCGCGACCACCTTCACCGATGACGGTGTGCGCGCTATTGCCGGCGGTGCGATGGACGTGGTGGTGGAGACGACCGGAAATCCCGCCGCCGGCATCACGCATGCGCGCGCTGCGATTGCGGCGGGCAAGCATATCGTGATGGTCAATGTCGAAGCCGACGTGCTGGCGGGCCCCCTGCTCGCAGAGGAAGCGCGAAAAGCCGGCGTCGTCTATTCGCTCGCCTATGGCGACCAGCCGGCGCTGACGGCGGAGATGGTGGATTGGGCGCGGGCCACTGGCTTCCGCGTCGTTGCCGCCGGCAAGGGCACAAAATATCTGCCGGCCTATCATGACGTGACGCCTGATGGCGTCTGGCAGCATTACGGCCTCACTCCGGGCGAAGCGCAGTCGGCCGGCATGAATCCGCAGATGTTCAACTCCTTCCTCGACGGCACCAAATCGGCGATCGAGATGGCCGCGATCGCCAATGCCTGCG
>NZ_JADPKU010000062.1:0-12500 GCF_023074095.1 Bradyrhizobium sp. 137 | reverse complement strand
GCCTTAGCTGTAGGTCCGGGTTGTTTCCCTCTCCACGACGGACGTTAGCACCCGCCGTGTGACTCCCGCATATTGCTTTCGGGTATTCGGAGTTTGGTTGGGTTTGGTAAGACGGTAAGTCCCCCTAGCCCATCCAGTGCTCTACCCCCCGAAGCATTCGTGCGAGGCGATACCTAAATATCTTTCGCGGAGAACCAGCTATTTCCCAGTTTGATTGGCCTTTCACCCCTAACCACAAGTCATCGGAGCCTTTTTCAACAGGCACCCGTTCGGTCCTCCAGTGAGTGTTACCTCACCTTCAACCTGCTCATGGCTAGATCACTAGGTTTCGGGTCTAATACAACGAACTTGGCGCCCTATTCAGACTCGCTTTCGCTACGCCTTCGCCTATCGGCTTAAGCTTGCTCGTTAAATTAAGTCGCTGGCCCATAATACAAAAGGTACGATGTCACCCAGAACGAATCTTGGGCTCCATCTGTTTGTAGGTGTCCGGTTTCAGGTCTATTTCACTCCCCTCGTCGGGGTGCTTTTCACCTTTCCCTCACGGTACTGGTTCACTATCGGTCGCTGAGGAGTACTTAGGCTTGGAGGGTGGTCCCCCCGTGTTCAGACAGGATTGCACGTGTCCCGCCTTACTCGTGGATACATCATCGCATTACTCGTACGGGGCTATCACCCTCTAAGGCCCAGCTTTCCTGACTGGTTCCGATTGTCTCTGATGTATCACTGGCCTGGTCCGCGTTCGCTCGCCACTACTAACGGAGTCTCTGTTGATGTCCTTTCCTCCAGGTACTTAGATGTTTCAGTTCCCTGGGTTCGCTTGAAACCTCCTATGTATTCAGAAGTCTCATACCTTCTCTTGATAACCGGAAATCCAAAACCTCGCGGTTTGATTTCTCGCATTTCTGGTCGAACCCCAACACACAAGGTCTTGGAGTTCCGGCTATCGAAGGTGGGTTTCCCCATTCGGAAATCCGCGGATCAAAGCTTCTTCGCAGCTCCCCACGGCTTATCGCAGCGTAGCACGTCCTTCATCGCCTCTCAGCGCCAAGGCATCCACCGAACACCCTTAAGGCACTTGATTGCTCTCATTATCAATGTCCACACACTCGGCAGAATGTTGTCTGCACGATTGCCTTGCGGCGCGCACCCTCGATGAATGCTACGTACAGCCGGACATTGACTAGAAAGACCAGCTTGCTTCGTAAGATCGTTCCGATAGCGAGGCGGTCAAGCTTCGCTAAAAGGATCATTTACAACTCGCACATCTTCCAGAGGCAACCTTGTGAGCCGCACTGAAAGGCGCGCGAGCGCCGAAATGATCCGGAGATAATGAAGGCTCGCGCAGCGATTTGCTGCACGACCCAACTCGGATCGATCTCCTCTTTACGATGTCAGAAAACACGCAGCTCATTGTCCATCCGGACTAATGAGTGCGAAGTGATGTTTCGCGGACGACGGTTGAATACCTGCAAACACGGCGTCGATGATCAAACCATCTGGTGGAGCCAGACGGGATCGAACCGACGACCTCATGCTTGCAAAGCACGCGCTCTCCCAGCTGAGCTATGGCCCCGTAACCAGAAGACGAAGCGCGATGCTCGTACCATGGCTTGCCGAGCCGAAGCTCGCGCTGACTAGCCCGCCTTCGCCCACAGGGCTTCGGCGCGGCAGCCTTGCACTCGCTGGCGCGAGCGAAGGCTGGTGGGCCTGGGAAGACTTGAACTTCCGACCTCACGCTTATCAAGCGCGCGCTCTAACCAACTGAGCTACAAGCCCCTAACGCTATCCTATCAGGACTAGGGTCTTGCGTGCATGCATCGGCGACCAGCGCCGAATGCAATCGCACAGCGCAGCCCCGGCGCGTGTTCGTCCGCGAAGAAAGAGAAACGAAGACGGCGAAATCCCGCCAATGCAGCTCAACGATCTGGCGATCTGTTGGCCACTGATGTTTCTAAAACGATCCGATAGTGAGCGTGAGCTCGCTGAAGGATCATCCTTAGAAAGGAGGTGATCCAGCCGCAGGTTCCCCTACGGCTACCTTGTTACGACTTCACCCCAGTCGCTGACCCTACCGTGGCCGGCTGCCTCCCTTGCGGGTTAGCGCACCGTCTTCAGGTAAAGCCAACTCCCATGGTGTGACGGGCGGTGTGTACAAGGCCCGGGAACGTATTCACCGTGGCGTGCTGATCCACGATTACTAGCGATTCCAACTTCATGGGCTCGAGTTGCAGAGCCCAATCCGAACTGAGACGGCTTTTTGAGATTTGCGAAGGGTCGCCCCTTAGCATCCCATTGTCACCGCCATTGTAGCACGTGTGTAGCCCAGCCCGTAAGGGCCATGAGGACTTGACGTCATCCCCACCTTCCTCGCGGCTTATCACCGGCAGTCTCCTTAGAGTGCTCAACTAAATGGTAGCAACTAAGGACGGGGGTTGCGCTCGTTGCGGGACTTAACCCAACATCTCACGACACGAGCTGACGACAGCCATGCAGCACCTGTGTTCCAGGCTCCGAAGAGAAGGTCACATCTCTGCGACCGGTCCTGGACATGTCAAGGGCTGGTAAGGTTCTGCGCGTTGCGTCGAATTAAACCACATGCTCCACCGCTTGTGCGGGCCCCCGTCAATTCCTTTGAGTTTTAATCTTGCGACCGTACTCCCCAGGCGGAATGCTTAAAGCGTTAGCTGCGCCACTAGTGAGTAAACCCACTAACGGCTGGCATTCATCGTTTACGGCGTGGACTACCAGGGTATCTAATCCTGTTTGCTCCCCACGCTTTCGTGCCTCAGCGTCAGTATCGGGCCAGTGAGCCGCCTTCGCCACTGGTGTTCTTGCGAATATCTACGAATTTCACCTCTACACTCGCAGTTCCACTCACCTCTCCCGAACTCAAGATCTTCAGTATCAAAGGCAGTTCTGGAGTTGAGCTCCAGGATTTCACCCCTGACTTAAAGACCCGCCTACGCACCCTTTACGCCCAGTGATTCCGAGCAACGCTAGCCCCCTTCGTATTACCGCGGCTGCTGGCACGAAGTTAGCCGGGGCTTATTCTTGCGGTACCGTCATTATCTTCCCGCACAAAAGAGCTTTACAACCCTAGGGCCTTCATCACTCACGCGGCATGGCTGGATCAGGGTTGCCCCCATTGTCCAATATTCCCCACTGCTGCCTCCCGTAGGAGTTTGGGCCGTGTCTCAGTCCCAATGTGGCTGATCATCCTCTCAGACCAGCTACTGATCGTCGCCTTGGTGAGCCATTACCTCACCAACTAGCTAATCAGACGCGGGCCGATCTTTCGGCGATAAATCTTTCCCCGTAAGGGCTTATCCGGTATTAGCACAAGTTTCCCTGTGTTGTTCCGAACCAAAAGGTACGTTCCCACGCGTTACTCACCCGTCTGCCGCTGACGTATTGCTACGCCCGCTCGACTTGCATGTGTTAAGCCTGCCGCCAGCGTTCGCTCTGAGCCAGGATCAAACTCTCAAGTTGGACTTGAACTTTGAACCGGCTGATCACAACGTTTGACGAGGTCCCACCATACTCGCGAAGCGATTCACATCGCTTGCGAACTGACCTCAATGAAGAGGCCATGGTGTTACCTTTGAAACGTGTACCGCCGAAGTCTTTCGTCCGGTCTCGATCAGAAAAGCCGAAGCTTCTCAGAAGCGAGACCCGCAAGGACTCCGCCGTCCACGTTTCTCTTTCTTCATCTTCACTTGTCAAACAGCCCGGGACCTTGGAGGCCCCAACCTTCCAGCGTGGAAGGGTTCCGACACCCTTACCGACGATGAATGACTCCAACCGACTGGTGTCGATTGTTGTGTCACTCAACAAGGTGAGGAGCATCAGTGGCGCGTTCGCTCGCCTTGGTCAGTGACCCGGCGGCGCCGCGCTCAGTGGTTGGGGTTATAGTCCCCCCTCATCGGGATTGTCAACGCCCATCGTCAACAAATCGTCGCACAGTGGATCGACGAAGAAATTCTCGTGTTTCCAGGCAGTTAGAAGGACGGAGAACGGTCGGGCCGATGCTGTGCGAGGAAAAAACTGAAAAAAGTTTGCGCCCCCGGCGGGCTCTGGAGCGGGCTTCGGAGGCGGTTTGGGAGAGGGCTTGGGACGCCCGTCCGGGGGAGGCCTCCCGCGTCCGCCCTTCAGGAAACTTTTTCCATATGAGGCGCCGTACTTGAGCCACAATCCCGCGGCGTTCTGATAAGAGACAAGCTTGAATCGCGGGGATGCCAGTGGGGGCTGCCGGCGGTTTTCATGGGTCAGAGGAAGGCGATCTTGCAGATGGCGCGGCCTTCCTCCGGCATTCGAGAGACATCGAGAGACCTTCTTCCGTTTAGCTGTTCGTAATTTCGGCCGGCCCGTCATCGGGGCCTTCTGACCGCGAACGCCTATGCGGCTTGCCCTTTTCCTGCGATACGCCTCGAAGAGGGCGACCGGGAAAAGGCTCGATACGGGGCTTTTGGGTCGTAGAATTGGGGGACTTTGGGTTGAACCACAGGACGTCACGCAGCGCTTACGGGCGTGAGACCGGGATCATCGATCTCGGCCACGAGCCGCCGCTGTCGGTCGACGGTTCTGAGGCCGCCGTGATCGATCGCCGCCGCGTCTCGGTACAATGGTTCAGCGGGACGATTCTGACCGGACTCTGCGGCGCGGCCCTCATCGGCGGCGCCGTTTTCGCGTCGCTCGACGGCGAGATGACCTTCGCCAAGGTGCCGGAGCGGGTCGAAGGCGCGCTGCGCGGTGCATTCGGCGCAGCCGATCGCGCCGCCACGCTGCACAAGAGCGACCGCCTGCCGCCGCCAAGCGAATCCACGGCTTCGCGCAACATCGTCCGCGTCTCCACGGTCGCCCGCGTCGGCAACCGCGACGTGATGCGGGTGCGCCCGTTCGTCCGCATCGCCGGCAATCTGTCGATGACGACGAGCGATCTGTCGGCGAAGATTCCGCCGTTCAACGCCCAGCGCATGCTCACCGACGTCGGCTCCGATCCGAAGACCGCCTCCGACGACCCGAACAATCCCGAAGCCGTCGAGCCCGACGCCGAGGTCTCCTTCGTCACCAAGGACCTGTCGCCGGTGCTGCCGAAGGCCAAGATTTCCGCGGTGGTGGCGCTCGACGACATCCTGATGCGGGTGCGCGATGCCGCCAATTGGCGCGGCAATGGCGGGGTGCGCTACGCCTCGCTCGCCAATGCCGCCGCCGACGTCTCCGGCGCGACCGGCGCCTCCGACATCAAGATGGCCTATGCCACCGAAGTATCGCCGTCCGATCCCTATGCCGGCTTCGAGACGCGCGTGGTGCCGGAAAACGTCACGCTGCTGCCCAAGACCAAGGAGCAGATCACCGGCGGCAATCCCAACGGCGAACGCGTCCACATGGTCAAGAAGGGCGACAGCGTCGCTGGCGTGCTGCGCGATCTCGGCGCCACCGCCGACGAGATCAAGGCGATCACCGCAACGCTCGGTCCGCGCGGCCGCGACGGCGGCCTGAAGGAAGGCGAGAAGCTCCGCATCCTGATGGCGCCCGCAAGCCCGGGCGCGCGCCTGCAGCCCTACCGCGTCGTCGTCGCCAACGACACCATGGTCGAGGCGATCGCGGCGCTGTCCGATCTCGGCAAATACGTCGCGGTCGACGTCTCTAGCATGAACACCGTCACCGACGCCGCGGCCAACGCCAACAGCGACGACGATGACGACGATGACGGCTCCGGCGTGCGGCTCTATCAGAGCATCTACGAGACCGCGATGCGCAACAAGGTGCCGATGCCTGTCATCGACGACATGATCAAGATCTACTCCTACGACGTCGATTTCCAGCGCAAGGTGCAGCCGGGCGATTCCTTCGACGTGTTCTACGCCGGCGAGGACGAGGGCGTGACCGCCAGCGAGAAGAATGAGGTGCTGTTCGCTTCGCTCACCGTCGGCGGCGAGACCAAGAAATACTACCGCTACCAGAGCCCCGACGACGGCGTCGTCGACTACTACGACGAGACCGGCAAGAGCGCGAAGAAGTTCCTGGTCAGGAAGCCCGTCAACAACGCCATCATGCGCTCCGGCTTCGGCGGCCGCCGCCATCCCATCCTCGGCTACGTGAAGATGCACACCGGCGTCGACTGGGCCACCGCCTACGGCACGCCGATCTTCGCCTCCGGCAACGGCATGATCGAGAAGGCCGGCCCCGAGGGCGGCTACGGCAAGTACATCCGCATCAAGCATGCCAACGGCTACGAGACCGCCTACGGCCACATGTCGGCCTTCGCCAAGGGCATGGAAGTCGGCAAGAAGGTGCGGCAGGGCCAGGTGATCGGCTTCGTCGGCTCATCCGGCCTGTCGACCGGTCCGCACGTCCACTACGAGATCCTGGTCAACGGACGCTTCGTCGACCCGATGCGCGTAAAACTGCCGCGCGGGCGCTCGCTGGAGGGACCGATGCTGGCGAGCTTCGAGAAAGAACGCGACCGGCTGGACGGCATGATGAGCGGCCGCGGCGGCGCCATCGCGAGGATGTCGGATGCGACCGGCGGGCCGTTACAGGTGACGAACCGCTAAATCGGCACGGCCGGGCGCCACCTCACAACGTCAAGTTTCGTTTGCCAAAGCCGCTTGACGGGCGAATACTTTCCGAAAAATGGGAGGTCTCGCCATGAAGAACAGGCTCGCCTGCGCAGCCCTGGTTGCTGCAGTTTTCTCCATCACGAGCGCATCGGCTGAGACCTTGCCGGCAACCTGGGAGGTCACCAAGCTCGTCCCGGGCTCCGCATTCCACGGCGTCCACGGGCTTGGCATCGACAAGGCCGGCCATCTGTTTGCCGGCAGTGTCGCGGGCGCCGCGCTCTACGAGGTCGACATCGCGGGCGGCACGGCCAAGATCGCGATCCCCGCGCCGATCGGAATGGCCGACGACATCGCGTTCGCGCCCGACGGCACCATGGCCTGGACGGGTTTCCTCGCCGGCGATCTCTATGCCCGCAAGGGCGACGGCCCGATCAAGAAGCTTGCTTCCGGCCTTCCCGGCATCAACTCGCTCGCCTTCCGCAAGGACAGCAGGCTCTACGCCACCACCGTCTTCCTC
This sequence comes from Bradyrhizobium sp. 137, assembly GCF_023074095.1. Taxonomy (NCBI): domain Bacteria; kingdom Pseudomonadati; phylum Pseudomonadota; class Alphaproteobacteria; order Hyphomicrobiales; family Nitrobacteraceae; genus Bradyrhizobium; species Bradyrhizobium sp. 137. The sequence goes on along the minus strand of NZ_JADPKU010000062.1, from coordinate 5,417 downwards.
GGCGACACGCTCTATGAGATCGACGTCGAGGGCATCAAGCCGCCGCGCCAGATCATGGAGAAGATGGGCGGCCTCAACGGCTTCGAGTTCGGTCCGGACGACAAGCTCTACGGCCCGCTCTGGTTCAAGGGACAGGTCGCAAAAGTCGACGTCGACAACGCCGAGCTGACCGTCGTCGCCGATGGCTTCAAGATTCCGGCCGCGGTGAATTTCGATTCCAAAGGCAACCTCTTTGTGGTCGACACCGCGCTCGGCCAGCTCGTCCGGGTCGATCCGAAGTCCGGCGCCAAGACCATGGTCGCGCAACTCAAGCCGTCGTTGGACAATCTCGCGATCGACGGCAAGGACCGCATCTACGTCTCCAACATGGCTGATAACGGCATCCAGGAGGTCGATCCGGCGACCGGCCAGGCCAAGCAAATTATCATCGGCAAGCTGGCCCTGCCCGGCGGCATCGGCGTCACCTCGGACAATGGCAAGGATACGATCCATGTCGCCGACGTGTTCGCCTATCGTACGGTCGACGGTGTCACCGGCGAGGTCACCGAGAAGGCGCGCATGCACGCCGCCGGCGTCACCCTCGAATATCCGATGAGCGCGACAGCAAAGGGCAGCGACGTGGTCCTGTCGAGCTGGTTCACCGGCACGGTGCAGGTGATCGACGGCAAGACCGGCGCCACGCGCGACATGCTGCACGGTTTCAAGGCCCCGCACGACGCGATTGTGCTCGCGGACGGCAGCATTCTGGTGGCCGAGCTCGGCACCAAATCGCTGGTCAAGGTCAGCGGTGAGCATGGCCAGGATCGCGCCACGCTGGTTGGCGATCTCGAGGGACCGGTGGGTCTCGTCGGCGGATCGGCTGGCGAAGTTTATGTCACCGAGGCCTTCTCCGGCGCCGTCTCCCGGATCGACAAGAACGGCGCAAAGACCGTGCTCGCCAAGGAACTAAAAATGCCCGAAGGCATTGCGCGCGCCAGCGACGGCAAGCTCATCGTCGCGGAAGTCGGCGCCAAACGATTGGTCGAGATCGCGCCGGAGACCGGCAAGGTGACGGAGATCGCGGCCAATCTTCCGATCGGCCTGACAGGCGCACCCGGCGGCCTGCCGACGCATATCCCGACGGGCGTCGCGGTCGGTGCGAGCGGCGTCATTTACTTCACCTCGGACGTGGAGAATGCGATCTACAAGGCAGTGAAGAAGTAGCGACCGCCGGAGAAGAGCTGACCGCGGAACCCAGGCTTGGGTTCCCGGTTAGACGCTGACGGAAGCCCACCAGCAGGAGGATCGCCCATGACGCGCCTCTCACGTGACGACGTCGTCAAGGCCGTGGACCGGGCCGATGACGTCACCATTGCCCAGATCATCGGGACCGGCGCGACGGCCGAGGAACTCGCCGAAGCCCAGGCCTGGCTCGCCAATGACGAGCCGATGATCAACGACTTGCGGCCGCTGGCGCAGGGCCGGGTGCGCGAGCTGGTGGATATTCTCTCGGAGCTCGAGGAGGACGACGAGGAGCAAGGCCCCGCCGCTCCCGGCTCCGCGTCCGCGCTCAGCTAGCCAGCGAGCCAACCGACAGTCGCCCCGGAAAGACAGATCTCTCCGGGGCGTCCTGTTGCTTCAGGCGGCAGAAACGCTTAGTTCAGCTTCCGCTTCGGCACCGGGGCCTCGAACTGGGCGATCTCCGCAGTCTGCGGCGCCTTGCCGTTGAAGGTCAGCACATTGCCTTCGGACGAGATCGCAACGCTGTCGCCGTCGCTGACCTCGCCGGCCAGGATCATCTCGGCGAGCGGGTCCTGGAGATAGCGCTGGATCACCCGCTTCAGCGGCCGTGCGCCGTAGGCGGGATCCCAGCCCTTGGCAGCGAGCCAGTCGCGGCCTGCGGCATCGAGCGTCAGCACGATCTTGCGATCGGTGAGGAGCTTCTGCAGCCGCGCGAACTGGATCTCGACGATCCGGCCCATCTCGCTCTTCTGCAAGCGGTGGAACAGAATGATCTCGTCGACGCGGTTGAGGAATTCGGGGCGGAAATGCCCACGCACCATTCCCATCACCTGCTCGCGCACGGCCGAAGTGTCCTCCCCTTCCGGCTGGTTCACCAGAAATTCCGAACCGAGGTTCGAGGTCATGATGATCAGCGTGTTGCGGAAGTCGACGGTGCGGCCCTGGCCATCGGTCAGGCGGCCGTCGTCGAGCACCTGGAGCAGGACGTTGAACACGTCGGGATGCGCCTTCTCGATCTCGTCGAACAGCACCACCTGATAGGGCCGGCGCCGCACCGCTTCGGTGAGCGCGCCGCCCTCGTCATAGCCGACATAGCCCGGAGGCGCGCCGATCAGCCGCGAGACCGAGTGCTTCTCCATGTATTCGGACATGTCGAGGCGGACCATCGCGGTCTCGTCGTTGAACAGGTACTCGGCAAGCGCCTTGGTCAGCTCGGTCTTGCCGACGCCGGTGGGGCCCAAGAACATGAACGAGCCGGTCGGCCGGTTCGGGTCCTGCAGGCCTGCGCGCGAGCGGCGCACGGCGGTTGCGACCGCACGCACGGCTTCGGCCTGGCCGACGACGCGCTTGCCGAGCTGATCCTCCATCTTCAGGAGTTTCTCCTTCTCGCCTTCCAGCATCTTGTCAACGGGCACGCCGGTCCAGCGCGAGACCACCTGCGCGATGTGGTTGGCAGTGACCGCCTCCTCCATCATCTCGCCGGCGTTCTCCTTGGCCTCGATCTCCGCGAGCTTCTTCTCCAGCTCCGGGATCCTTCCATAGGCCAGCTCGCCGGCCTTCTGGAATTCGCCGCGCCGCTGGGCGTTGGCCAGTTCGACCCGCAGGCCGTCGAGCTCGGCCTTCAGCTTCTGGGCATCGGAGAGCTTGCTCTTCTCCGCGCTCCAGCGCGCCGTCAGTGCCGCAGACTTCTCCTCAAGCTCGGCAAGGTCCTTCTCCAGCGTCTGGAGCCGGGACTTGGAGCCGGCATCGCTTTCCTTCTTCAGCGCCTCCTGCTCGATCTTGAGCCGGATGATCTCGCGGTCGAGCGAGTCCAACTCTTCGGGCTTGGAATCGACCTGCATCTTCAGCCGCGCCGCGGCCTCGTCCATGAGGTCGATGGCCTTGTCGGGCAGGAAGCGGTCGGTGATGTAGCGGTTGGACAGGGTCGCGGACGCCACAAGCGCCGAATCCGTGATCCGCACGCCATGATGCTGCTCGTACTTGTCCTTCAAGCCGCGCAGGATCGAGATGGTATCCTCGACCGACGGCTCGCTGACGAAGATCGGCTGGAAGCGCCGCGCCAGCGCCGCATCCTTCTCGACGTGCTTCTGGTACTCGTCGAGCGTGGTCGCGCCGATGCAGTGCAGCTCGCCGCGGGCGAGCGCCGGCTTGAGCAGGTTGGAGGCGTCCATCGCGCCATCGCCCTTGCCGGCGCCGATCAGCGTGTGCATCTCATCGATGAACAGGACGTAGGTGCCCTCGCTCGCGGTGACTTCCTGGAGCACGGCCTTCAGCCGCTCCTCGAATTCACCACGATACTTCGCGCCGGCGATCAGGGCGCCCAAGTCGAGCGCAAGCAACTTTTTGTCCTTGAGGCTGTCGGGCACATCGCCATTGATGATGCGCAGCGCCAAGCCCTCGGCGATGGCGGTCTTGCCGACGCCGGGCTCACCGATCAGCACGGGATTGTTCTTGGTCCGGCGCGACAGCACCTGGATGGTGCGGCGAATCTCCTCGTCACGGCCGATGACCGGGTCGAGCTTGCCGTCGCGCGCCGCCTGGGTGAGGTCGCGGGCATATTTCTTCAGCGCGTCGTAGGCATTCTCGGCGGTCGCGCTGTCCGCGGTGCGGCCCTTGCGCAGCGCTTCAATGGCCGCATTGAGATTTTGCGGGGTGACACCGCCCTTGTTGAGGATCGCGCCGGCCTCGCTGGTCTTCTCCAGCGCCAGACCGAGCAGCAGCCGCTCGACGGTGACAAAACTGTCGCCGGCCTTCTCGCCGGCCTTCTCGGCCGCGTCAAAGGTGCGGGCGAGCTCTGGCGCGAGATAGATCTGGCCAGCGCCGCCGCCGGACACCTTCGGTACCTTGTTCAGCGCGTCCTCGGTCGCCTTCAGGATTGCACGCGAATTGCCGCCGGCGCGGTCGATCAGACCGGCGGCCAGCCCTTCAGTGTCGTCCAGCAGGACCTTCAGCACATGCAGGGTGGAAAACTGCTGGTGCCCCTCGCGCATCGCAAGCGACTGCGCGGATTGGATGAAGCCCCTGGAGCGTTCGGTGTACTTCTCGATATTCATGTCTTTTCTATCCCTCGGCCTGCCCTCGGAGCCCTCAAAGGCACTCCAGACGGCATCTTCATTGGGTTTCCGATCACCGTATTGACGTTGCAACCGGTAACGGTGTTCTGCCGGCGGTGCCGCCGGCCTGAGGCAAATGTGGGAAGCGGGTCGCGGATGCGGAAGAGGCGCGTTCACAATTTCGTGCGCTCATGGGCCGCTTTGCGCGGGCCTGCCGAATCCCCTAAGTAGCGGCATGATAGCCAACCGCACCGCCGAGATTACCGGCCTCTACCGCTACCCGATCAAGGGCCTGACGCCGGAACACCTGACCCGCGTCGCGCTGCGGAGCGGCCAGACCCTGCCTGCCGACCGCCGCTACGCCATTGAGAACGGGCCGAGCGGGTTCGATCCCGAGGCGCCCCAGTGGAAGCCGAAAATCCAGTTTCTGATGCTGGCGCGCAATGAGCGACTGGCCTCCCTCGACAGCCGGTTCGAGGACGCGACCAATCGCCTGAATATCCGCAAGGACGGCCAGATCGTCGCCAGCGGCGATCTCGAGAGCGCTGCCGGGCGCACCGCCATCGAGAGCTATTTCAGGGAGAACTTTCAGCCGGAACTGAAGGGCCCACCCAAGGTCCTGTCCGGCCGCGACCACAGCTTCTCCGACGTCGCCCGCAAGGTCGTGTCCATCATCAATCTCGACAGCGTCCGCGCCCTCGAGACCATGCTCGGCGGCGCCACCGTCCACCCGCTGCGCTTCCGCGCCAATCTCTATGTCCAAGGTTGGCCGGCTTGGTCCGAGCTCGACCTCGTCGACCAGACGCTCGCAATCGAGCGGGCGCGGCTGAAGGTGGTCAAGCGCATCAAGCGCTGCCCGGCCACCAACGTCGACCCGGTGACCGCCAAGCGCGACCTCGAGATCCCGCCGGCGCTCTCGCGCCATCTCGGCCACATGGACTGCGGCATCTATGCCGAGGTGATCGAAGATGGCGAGATCGGCGTCGGCGATGCGGTCGCGGTGGGAGAGCCGAGACTGGTGTGAGCCGATACCGCCTCAACACACTCCGTCATTGCTGTGCATGTTCACTAATTCGCTGATTGGATCGCTCCAGCGGAGGACGATCCGATGCGCGACAACAGCTATGACCGGACGATTGAGCG
>NZ_JADPKU010000100.1:0-26858 GCF_023074095.1 Bradyrhizobium sp. 137 | reverse complement strand
GTCCCAAAGGGCGTGAACGAAGTCTTCGCCAGCCTCGAGTCGAACGTAGATGATCTCCTCGATCTTCCCTCTCATTCCTAGCCTTTTCTTCATGTCATACATCTCCAGATGATAAGGTAGAACGCATGAACTCCAGTCGCACACCTTTTCATAGCCACCGGAGGTTGTAGCGGACACTACGGGATTCCGTAGCCGAATTTCCAGCAATGTGGCGCTTCGCAAGGACGAAAGTCTTTGCCGGAGCTAGAGCATGCGAGGTTTTGTATGATCAAGCATCCCCTCTGGCGATCACACGAGCTAAGCACTATGTGAATTCGTGGGACTAAACTAAACCACCGGCTAAATCGCTGCGGCAGCTACCAGATCAGATAGAGTTGAGGACGCAAAGGGCGCATGGCAATCGCGCCAATTCCATTCCTGCCTGCAGTCCTTTCAGAAGCAGGCGGCGCAACAGCCGAGAGGGAGCGTGCACTGGAAGGAAGCCGGGCCGGTAAGCGACCCAGCGTGTGCCATCCGGCGAAGGTCCACCACGACCCAGTGGACATGCGGGTGGTGTTGCAGGGTCTGGCAGCAGGTATGGAGGACGGCAGTCACGCGGAGCTGCCGCCGAGGTGCTTGGGGTCGTCCGCGACGGTTGCTAGCGTCTCGGCGGCAGCGGAGCAGGATGGCATAGACGGCGATTTTTTTCTGGAAGGCGATGTCGCCGGCGGGGAGCTGGCAATGAACTGCGGGACGTGGTGGAGTTCGGCTAGCCGTTCGGCAAGAGATTGCGCGCGTGCCATCAGTCGGGTGGAACGATCTCCAATCGCAGACGATTCAAGCAGGCTCGGGGTCTGGCTGATCGTTAACTAGTCGTCCGTTAACAAGCCGGATTGAGCTGGGCCTGGCAAGCGAGCGTTCGCCATAGAAATCTAGAGGAACAGGCGCAATAATTCCCTGAGCCACGCAAGGATACGGCGCAAGTTGTGGCCGACGGCTGAGAGGATGACGTTGGCGGCGTCGCCGGCGCGGTCTTTGAGGTAGCGGCGGCCGAGGTGACCTTCGGCCTTCATGTGTCCGATGATGGGCTCGATGGCGGAGCGGCGGCGCAGCTCGCGTTTGATGACACCGAAGACGCCGCGCTTCTGGCCGGAGATGAAGACGCGGTGACTTTGCGCGGTGTGGCCGCGGTACCCCTTGTCGACATAGGCCTGCTCAATAGGACAGCCGGTGAGTGTCTCAGTACGATCGATGACGCCTCGCAAGGTGTGACCGTCGTATGGCTTGCCGGGCATTGCGCTAGCGTGCAGGACGAACAGGCCACCGGGGCCGGGCGGTTCTTGGTGAGAATGGAGGCCTTCACGCCGAACTCGTAGGGCGCGGCGGCCTTGCCCTTCCCGATGCACTACACCTGGATCTGGCAAAACATGTTTTCCAGCTCCATGGTGCGTCGACGCAAGAAGCTGTCGCGGGCTCAATTCCACGAATTCATGGCTGAAAAGCCTGCCGAGCGTGGTGATGATGGAGACTCGCGGCTGGGCCCATTTTTGGGCTCGGCAGATGATCAAGCTGGGACACGACGTGAAATTGATCTCGCCGCGTTACGTCAAGCCGTCTTGAAGCGTCAGAAGAATGACGCGGCCGACGCCGAGGCGATCGTTGACGCGGCACAGCGTCCGGAAATGCGTTTTGTCGAGATCAAGACCGAGGCTCAGCAGACCCGGGCGGTTCTGTTTCGAAACCGGGAGCAGTTGGTCCGTCAACCCAACGAATGCCTTGCGCGCGTATCTCTATGAATACGACTACATCGCTCCGCAATGAAGCCCAGGCATAAAGCAGATTCACGACATACTCGACCAGGAACCGGGTGATTTGCCGAAGCTCGTGCGTGACCTCTGCCGCGACGTGCTCCGCTCGGATCCAAACTATGCTGGTGCGACAAGGAGCTCGCCACGGAGACGGAGACGGCAAACCGCCTGCAGACGATGCCCGGCGTGGGCCCGATCACCGCGCTGGCGATTGAGGCCTTCGCGCCGCCGATGGAGACATTCAGATCCGGCCGGGATTTGCCGCGTGGCTGGGGCTTGTGCCACGGCAACATTCATCGGGTGGTAAGCAACGGCCTGGCCGGGCATCGAAGGCCGGCTGGGTAGACATCCGTAGACTCCTGATCATTGGCGCGATGTCCCGCCTGAGCTGGCTGGGACGCAAGTCCAAGCGAGGGAACCTGGTTGGCCCGCATGCTATCAGGAAGCCCCGTATGCTTGTGGCGGTCGCACTCGCGAACAAGTTGGCGCGCGTCGATGCTGACGAAGAAGGAGAACTACGAGGTCTGGCGGCCGCTGCATGACGATCAGTCCGAAGCGGGCCTCAATGTAACGCCGGTGCATCGGAGAGCGTGAGAAGACGACAACTTGCATGGGCAAATGATCGAAAGATCTGGATTGGGAGAACCAGCTGTATTCCTGGCGCTTCTAGCTCGAATGGAAGATTTGGACTTGATCCGCAGATCATTTCCGGCCAGCGGCATCAGAACGCCGCACAAAGGCCTCACAGAAGCGCGCACTCGATCACATGCTCGCATGTCCGAAAAACCTTCTTGCATCGCAGAGGGCACCACAGAGGGACAAAGCTTCCAGCCGCGCTGGCGCTGCTGCTGTGAGCGGATCTAGCTAGCTCGGCCAAGCGGGAGTGCGAATGCTTCTTCCAGTGCTGGCTGGTCGTCGATCTTGCGACGGATGTCGCGGATGATCCGGCCCAGCCGGCTGCGCAAAGATACGCAACTGCTGCTGCTGCCACCCGCATTTTTTGGCATGAGCGTAGCGACCCGCCACCATCGCGGCTGCCTTGGCCATGCGACAATAGGATTGCCGCAGCTTGACGCCGTACTGTCTCAACAGGCGGTTGAGCCCCCTTATCGCCAACGAACTTCGCGATAAAGGCGCGCTCGATGAAGAGTGTTTCATCGACGCAACCTGCGATGGCCAAAGGCGGCGGCGCAGAGATCGGCCCCACGAGACGTGGCAACGGTCTGAAACTCATGGCGATTGTGGATCGCCATGGCTTGCCGCTTTCGGTGAGCACCCATGCTGCGAACCGTCACGAGGTGCCCTTGGTGCAGCTCTGCTTCGATTTCTACATGATCGAGGCTAAACCAGAGAGCCTGATCGGCGATCGCGACTCGACGAAGAGCTGCGGTCACAGGGCACCGAGATTTTCGCCCCACATCGTTCAAACCAGGTGAGGTCGCTGACTCAGGACGGTCGCAGGCTCCGTCGTTAGACCCGGCGCTGGCTGGTCGAACGCTTCTTCGCATGGATACAGTGGCGGCGGCGCCTGTTGGTGCGTTGGGAGTTCTATCCGGAGGAACTTCCTCGGCTTCGTCCAGCTCGCTTGCCTGCTAATCCTGTTTCGCCAATTTTGAGACAGGTTCTAGTGTTGTTGTGCTGATCGCCCCCCGAACTGCTTAGCCGCCTGATTGCGGGACATCTCGCCCTCAGTCGCAGCACCACTTGCTTGCGAAGATCCAGAGAGTAAGGATTGCCCATCCATGCTGGGCTCTTCCAGCCAGCACGGTGAATGAAAAACCCACTGGTTTGTTGGCCGCATGCCGCTCAGCTCAATCACGCGAGGAGCCGTACTTGTCGCGATCAGATCAGCCGAGAGCACCCTGCGGTGGCGTTATCTACACACGCGGCTGCGTGAAGGAATTGAGTGGTCGCTTTAAACCGAGATTCTCTCTTAGAGTCTGTCCCGCATAACTAGATCTCAATTTTCCTCGCCGCCGCAATTCCGGGACAACAAGTTCAATGAAATCCTTGAGTCCATCGGGAAGTGTCGCCAGACATAAATTGAATCCGTCGGCTGCGCGTTGGTCAAACGTATCCACCATGGTTTGAGCAATTTCGTCAGGCGTCCCAACAACCATCAAGTGTCCTGCACTGTCGCATATATGGCTCACCAACTGCCGCCAAGTGAACTTGCGACGAGCGGACAGTTCTAGGAGCAGCTTCTGTCGGCTCTGAAATAAATTCGTCTGCGGCAAGGTGTCGGGCACCAGCGAATCAAGGTCCACCGAACGCAGGTCGATGACGAGACCTAGCCACCGCTCAGCGACTCCCATTAGGACATCGATGTGCGTGTAGGAATGAAGTCTCTCGAGCTTATCCGACGCTTCCTGCTTGGTCCGCCCGACGATCGGGACGAGACCCGGCATAACTAATACCTGATTGTCCTCCCGCCCAAATGTACGCGCCTTCTCTTTGAGGGCCGCGTAATATCTCTTCCCGTTCTCAAGACAAGGCTCGGCAGTGAAAATCACCTCTCCAATTTCTGCAGCAAATGTCATCCCAATATCGGACGCACCCGCTTGAACCAATACGGGATGTCCTTGCGGCGGCCTTGCAGTGTTTATCGGGCCCCTCACTGAAAAGCACTTGCCTTGGTGGTTGAGCGTATGCATCTTTTTCGTATCAACAAAAACGCCGCTTTGCTTGTCGCGAATGAAAGCGTCGTCTTCCCACGAGTCCCACAGACCCTTGACCACTCCGACAAACTCTCTCGCTCGAGCATAGCGCGTGCTATGATTTGGCAACTCTTTCTCGCCGAAATTTGCGGCTTCAAACTTGTAACCTGAGGTGACTATATTCCAAGCTGCACGTCCCCGCGATAGTTGATCAAGCGAGGCGAGCATCCGAGCGATATGATATGGTTGATTGTACGTCGTGGTCGCTGTCACAACAAGGCCGATATTTTGTGTTCGCGATGACAGTGCTGACAATAACGTCATTGGCTCGAATCCGTCGTTTCGACCTCTGCGAGCTATGGTAGCGTGAGCCTCATCTAATACGCTCGGGCTATCGGCGCAGAATATGAAGTGAAATGCTGCACTTTCGGCACGCGCTGCCAGATCTGCAAAATAGTCGATATCAACTCCGCCATCGGCGGGCACGCGCGGATCGCGCCATGCAGCTTCGTGGCATCCCGCCTGAAGAAGCATCATTCCGAGCGTCATTTCGTCGCGCCGCATACTGCACCTCTTAGCCTGAACTACGTTCGTTCGCCGTCAACTGGCATTAGTAACAAAGAGCATGATCCCCAGCTGGATTGCAGCCAACAAACGCAGCAATGTGTCTTACGAAAATCTAACGAACAATACATGCATTGGCGTAGAACGGCCTAAAGACGAACCTACCGAGCATCGCGCCGAAGACGCGAAAGCATCAACCTTGATCGAACCACGTTCGGGTGCGCAAAATCGTTGGGCTTGGCGAGCCAGTGTCTGGGCGATTGCAGACGATCTTCCGCGTGCCGAACTTATTGCATGAGATGTCTCAACCGGGACGTTGAACGCCTCCAACGCTTAAATGTGTCGCATACTCTCATGTCTAACCCAACCACCAACATCAGTAGGTAGCCACGAAATTCAGACCCCTTGGCAGGCGCAAGTTTGTCTGATCAGAGGCAACCGACAAGAGGTTCCCACCTCGACGAGCTCAACATCGTACTCGATCCGCGAGAAGGTCGTCTCGGCGTTCTCGGCCTCGACAAAGAATCGACAGCCGCCTTACACGCTTGGAGTTTGCGGGATGCCGATTCCCGCGAGCCCTTATCCTTCTGACGTTTCCGATGAGGAGTGGGCGCTTGTTGCGCCCCGTCTGACAATTTTGGCGAGGATGCTTCGCAGTGGACGCACCCTCAATTCGGCAAGACAACATAGGGCAGTCCGGTGACGCTTGCAGCCCACGCGTCACGCTTCGCCAAGAGGTCGCCCGCGCCCGACAACCATAATCGCAGCTGACGGCAATTCCAGTCTGGCCAGTCCCGTTCCATGCAGCGTGCCACCGTGCTCGGCCGGTCAAGGCCAAGCCTTGCGGTGACCGCAAGTGCGGCCAGTCGCCTGGTGACACGGCCTCGGCGATCAGCGCCATCAACAAGCGGCTGGATGGGTCGCTGAAGGCCTTTTGCGAGCGCAAGCTCAAGGAACCGTTCCCCTATCTGATCCTGTATGCGCGCTATGAGCGGGTGCGCGAGGAGGGCATCATCGCGAGCCAGGCGGTGCTGATTGCGATCGGCGTCGACTGGGAAGGCCGGCGCCAGGTGCTCGCGCTCGAGCTCGCCAACCGGGAGAGCCGGTCGAGCTGGAAGGAGTTTTTGGAAGCCCTGAAGGCCCGCAGCCTGCATGGGGTCGAGTTTGTCGTCTCCGACGATCATCCCGGCTTGAAGAAGGCGATCGCCGAAGTCCTCGCGGCGTGTTCTGGCAGCGCTGTTATGTGGGGCCGTTGAAAAAGTTGGAATTGACTGATTCCGTTCTCGTCGGCGATTCGCGATCGGCGGAGCAAATGAGATGCTGGGGCGCAAGGAGCGGGGTCAGCTGGAGCTCTTCATTACTGGGTCGCTCAAACAACTCGTCCCAGACGAGCACGTGCTGGCCCGGGTCGATCGCGTGCTCGACCTGTCTTGGCTAAGGGAAGAGGTCACGGATTGTTATTGCGCGAACGATGGCCAACCCGGCATCGATCCCGAAGCGGCGGTACGGTTGATGCTCGCCGAGCTGCTCATCGGCATCGTGCACGATCGCAAGCTGATGCGCGAGGCTCAGGTCAACATCGCTATTCGCTGGTTTGCCGGTTATGGCCTGCATGAGCAGCTATCGCACCATTCAGGCTTGACGCGTATCCGCCAGCGCTGGGGCGAAGAGCGGTTCCGTAGGATTTTCAAGCGAACGGTCGAGGCTTGCCTGAAGGCCAAAAGCGCCACCGCGGAGGTGGTCCACATCGATGCGTCGCTGATTCGTCGCCCACGTGAGTTGGGACAGCCTCACCGAGCAGCATGTGGTTGACGTACTGAGCGAAAATCAACCCGAAGACGAAAGTGAGCTTGAGAGAAAGGGCCGCAGAGCGGCAAGTATAAGAAGGTCTGCACGACCGATCCCGATGCAACGATGGCCACAAATGCCCGAAACAGGCGGCTCGAGCCATCTTACAAGCAGCACACGGCCGTTGATGACAAGGTCGGCGTCATTCTGGCTGTCGCGGTCACAACTGGACAAACGAACGAAGGCGAGATGATAGAGCCGCAAGTCGATGAGGTTGAAGCAATCACAGGCATCGACATCAAAACGGTCACCGCCGATTGCCGGCTATGCCTACGCTAAAGTCTACGGCGCTCTCGAGCGGCGCGGCGTTGATGCCCTAATCCCAGCTAAAGCCGAACCGATCAAGAGTCGCGTACCGCTAAGACGCTTCCGGTACGACGCCAAGCACGACATCTTGAAGTGCCCGCGAGGACGTATCTTGCGCCCCGCGCGACCCATCAAGCATGGCCGTTTCTTTTATTCGAAGGCGAAAGGTTGTGCCCGGTGTCCGCTCAAGGGTGATTGCCTATCGAAAGGGCGGGTTAACAAGGCAGTTGTTGTGGGTAACGATTATCCTGCACTGCTCCGCGCCGGCCGCCGTCGCGAGCGATGGAGCAGGCAGGATCGCCGGCTCTATCAGCGCCATCGCTGGCGTTCAGAGGGCTTCCACGGCGAAGCCAAGACCTGGCATGGGCTGGCGCGTGCCATACGGCGTGGTCTATCGAACATGAAGATCCAGGCCTACTTGACGGCCGCCGCCATAAACCTTAAGCGGCTGGCAGCCGCTCTCGTTCCGCTTTTTTGGCGCTTGATCGTCTCCCTTCGACGCGTCGCAGTCCTGCATCGCGACGAGTGCTGGGCTTGATGTGAAGTCATGAATGGGCCGGTTGCTGCATCGAGCGGATCCATGCCCCCCTTCTTCAACGGCCCCTACGTCCACTTCCTGCGCAACGCGCTCGACTATGTGCCGCGCAAGGTCGACGACGATTGCCTGCTCGAGTTGCGCTGGATGTATGACCGGCGCGACCTTGGCGAGGTGCGGCGCGATCTGGCCCAGTGGCTCGCCAAATTGAGCGGCAAGTACCCCAAGCTCACCGGCTGGGTCGAGGAGAACATCGAGGAGACACTGACCTACTTCCGCCTGCCGCTGGCGCACCGCAAGCACATGAAATCGACGGATGAGATGGACAAGCCATTTCTTCATGGCGGAGACGACGATTACGGAGATCGCCGTAAGTCCATTCTTTTGTTCGGTCGCGCTGCGGGCCATTCTTCCGTCCCGGCCACCGATTCTTGCAGCCGCCGCGCGCAGGGCCGATCAAGGCTGGCCGCGTTTGCGGCCAGCCTTGACCGGCCCGAGCACGACGGCACGTTGGGGTGGAACGGGGCTGCGTTCCTGGCGTGGCTAGATCTTCCCGTCAGCCGCGATTATGGTTGTCGGGCGCGGGCGACCTCGTGGCAAAGCGTGACGCGTCGGCTGCAAGTGTCACCGGACTGCCTATTTTGTCCTGCGGGATTGAGACGACCGCGCGCCGGGTTTTGGTCGCCTCGCTTTCCATTGCGACACTAATCGTTCGTAGCTTTGCTCCGCCTGGGCGGCAATCAACATCTCGCGGTCGCGCAACGCCTTGATGTTGTAGGCATAGGCTGCTCCGCGACGGCTCCCTTTCTGTTGTGGATGTCCGGCTTGAAGTTGCGCGGGTCTTGTTGGCGACCAGCGCTGGGCGCGCCCACAGGTAATCTTCCGCCTTCGTCAACAAATGCCAACAGAGCACAGTGGGCTTGCGAGCCACGGCGACCGCGGCGATCTGATGGCCGCGCCGGGCGCGGATGCGGACGAAAAACGCATGCAGTGGACCGGGCGCCTTGGCCGCTGCCCAGGCCGCCTCAACCAGCATGGCACGTGCATGACTGCGGCCGATCTTGCTGATACGGCCGTGGTGGGCCGCTCTAGCCCGGACTGTCGCACCCGCGGGTTCAGCCCGAAATAGCTCACCAGCTTCTGCAGGCTGTTGAAACGGCTGATGTCGCCGATCGCTGCGACGATCCCGGCGGCAACCGCCAGATTCACGCCGGTGATCGTCATCAATCTGTTGACCGCAGAATCCTCGAGTGCATCCTGCGCGATCTCGCGGTCGAGCAGGGCTAAGTCTTCCGCCAGCCGATCAAGCTCACGGACGTGTCGATTCGATGGCTGCTTGCTCATAGTCTGGAAGCTGTTGAGCAGCCAACCACGCTCCGCCGCGAGTGTTGAACAGATCGGCATGCGGGCACTTTGGGATCAGATGCGCATGCAGGATCGAATTCACCTCGTTCTTGAGCCGCGTGCGGTGCCGCACGATTTGGTATCGCCGCGCCACCAGTCTGCGCTTGCGTTCGGTCTCCGCGTCAGGAGTCCAGATCTCCGGCAGGTATCCCGCCGCCTTCAGACTGGCGAGCGTGCCAGCGTCGATCTTGTCGGTCTTGACGTGAGCCTGGGCGATCGCCTTCACCTGCAAGGGATTGGCGATAATCACCCGCGCCACGAATGGCGCCAGCACTCGCGAGACCGCCATGCTGTTGCCAGTCGCTTCGAGCACAACCTCATCACTGGCCAGCAGCGTCTTGCCAAATCCCTCCAGCGCAGTCCGCGTCATATCGATGCGGCCCGCATGCCGTAGCCTGCCGTTCTCCCAAAATACCACCTCCCCGAAGGTTCGGTGGACATCCATGCCAATTACCCGTCGCATTCGCACCTCCTGTCAGACACACATGACGGGAGCTGCGGGCGACACGAATTCGCGCTCTCAGCGCAACCGGGCGAGTCGCAGAGGCGGCCAGCTACTAACTCGAGCTCTCGGCTCATCGAGTACATCGGCCTGTCCGCACATCGTGCTCCCGGTGCCCTCTGTCCCGATGGTCGCACCATACGATACGATGTAGAATACCGCAGCGGAACGTTGGCACCGAGACACCTCATACCGGTTACCAACATGTTGGAGCGCCTCAATGAGGAGATCAGACGGCGGACCTATGTGGTGCGCATCTTCCCCAGTGGCGAGAGCTGTCTCCGCCCGGTGCGGGCGCTGACCGTCGAGCGCCACGAGGCCTGGCTCGAGGACCATCGCTATCTGAACATGGATCTCTTGAAGGAGCACAAGAAGGAGACGCTGCGTCAGGCGGCCTGACGATGCTCAGGCCCACCAAAGGGATGGCTCGGCCGGACCCCATGATCAATTTTGCTGAACTTGACGCACATAACTATTTCGCTGAAAGCGGCTGGGATGGTCTCCAATCTGTGGCAGATGTCCTCGCGGTACTTGATCTTACCCGCATTCACCAGGGTCGCGACATAGGCCAACATCTCATCTTGCTCTGCTGCGAACTCGCTGACCGAGAGGTTTCTCACCCCCACTCCCGCGCCTTGAAGATCGGTTCGCCGGTTTCATCAGCGCTGCGCGCCTGTCGCCGCCTCCGTCCACATCGCCATAGTGCGCGATGAGGCCACAGATGATTATCCGCACGGCCTGATTGAACAGCGGAAGCACCGCTTCGAACACCTTGCTCGCCCACATTCTCAAAGTAGACATCGACGCCGGCTTGGCAAACGGCGGCGAGATCCGCTGACAGGGTGGGCGAAAGGTGGGAGACGCAGGCGTGGAAGCCCAATTGCTTGGTCACGAACTTGCATTTGGCGTCACCGCCAGCAATTCCGATGACCCGCGCGAGATTTTTGTCAGGAATGATGGGCTTTAGGGATTGACGTGCACGGGTGGCCGGTCCCGCAAGAGCAGACATGAACTGCACCTACAAATTTTTATTGCACATCATGAGCGTCCCTGACGAAACGCGCAACTCAAGGAAGCGGTCTTTCAGTCATCGCAAACATGCGTTTGAAAATGAGCACGATGCGGGCAGCGCGCGGCCAGATCCAGAACGATAGCTCTCTGAGCATTATTCACGCGCCCGCTTGTTCACGTCCCGGCCGAAGTGCGCTCGAATAGTGGCCTGGTTGATGGAGCTTGCCGTCAGTTTGCGCCAACGGTTGAAGTCGAACTTCGCTCCTTACTCTTGTCTTCAGCGGGCTGATTCAGCCTGACGACGGCTTTCTCGAGGTATCTGCTTGCCCAGAGTATGTCGTTTGCGAGAGCAAGGCGTGCGCCTGCACCATCTCTTGCCGCCAAGCTCGCCAATATCGACCGGTGAGGATGATCCTTCGCGGTTGCAGATTGACTGAAATCGTGCAGCGTGAGGAGCGGGCCGATCTGAACCCACAAGCTTTCGATCAGTCCGCAAACTACAGGCAAATCTGATGATCTGTAGATCCTGAAATGAAATTCTTCGTTGATTGCGAGCACGGTCTGCACATCGCGCTGCCGTCTTGCGAGCATCAGTTGCTCATGCATCTTCTCCAACGCGAAGACATCGTGCGACGAGATGTTGTTCGCCGCAGCTTCCGCCGCGCGTCCTTCCAACTCTATTCGAATGTCGCGAATTTCCCTGAACCGGGCCACGCTCAAGACAGGAACCATCATCGTGCGCGACTGATGTGGAACAAGGCCGTGCTCGGAAGCCAACCGGAGAAGCGCCTCCCTCACAGGCGTGACACTGACTCCAAGTTCTTCGGCCAATGGCTTCAGTAGAAGCCGCTGACCCGGCCGGAACCGGCCGGCCATCAGAGCTTTCCGAAGCATCAAATATGCTCTCGCGTGTAAGTTGTCACGCCCCACGCGCAGCCGATCGATCTCGGTTGGCATGAGTAAGGTGGATGAGGAAGCAGAGGATTCTGCGTCTCGATATCCCGCCTTTCTCATGTTCTATTCGTTCCTGTCTCGGCGCCGCGCGACTCGTGGTGGGCCTGCTCCTGTGGGCGGGACCCTGTACCACGGCCGGGATGCGCTACAAAAGCGTAAAGGGGCCGCACGGGCCCCCTTAACATATGTCTGAACGGTGCCACGCCGGCCTAGCTTCCGGACGGCGGGGTCCAAGGCAAGGGAGCGAGCGCCTCAAACTCCGTCACCACGTCAATAACCGCGGGCTTACCGGACCGGCGCGCATCGTCAAATGCTTTGGCTAAGTCACCGGGCTTCTCGACACGCACACCGAAGCAGTCGAAATCGCGCGCGATTTGAGCGAAATCCGTGTCTCGATAGGCAAAGATCTCCTCTTTATTGCCCTTCCTGCCTTCGTAGGCAATGTCGATGTTTCTTCTACCCTGTCCAAGGCAACGATTGTTGTTCACGATCGTGATCACGTTCAGGCCATACCGCCTGGCCGTTTCCAGCTCGGGAAGATGATACATAAAGCCGCCATCGCCGGTTAAGCAGACGACGGGGCGATCTGGCATAGCGCACTGGGCGCCGAGCGACGCGGGAAAGGCCCATCCCAAGGAGCCGGCGGCTCGCAGGTACCCCTGAGCCGGATCGGTGAGATAGACAAGCGTCCCGCTCCAGTGCGATGCGTACCCGGTATCGGCCACCAGCATTGCGTTTTTCGGAAGCCAATCCGAGATCTCCCGGCACAGACGCTCCGGCCTGATCGGCATCGCGTCGGACGATCGCGCGATATCCGCTTCGGCCCGCCATTCGGCGACGTAATCAGCAACCTTTCGCTGCCAACTTGCTCGCGCACGGAATGGCAGTTCCGAGTCAAGGCGTTCGAGAACCGCTTTCGGGTCACCGTGTACACCAATCGCTTCGGGAAAGTTACGACCAAGCTCCGCTGGATCAATGTCGATCTGTACGATTTGCGTCTCTGGCCTCGGCAGCTTCCAGTGGTTCGTGATCATGTCGCCAGTATCGCTGCCGACGAACATGACAAGATCCGCATCGTGCAGGATCTTGTTTGCGCAGCTCCGCGAGTAGGTCCCGGCCACTCCTCCATTTTGCGGATGAAACTCCGGAAGGGCGTGCTTTGCGTCAAGGGACATCACCACTGGAATTCCGTGGTGCTCGACGAACGCCTTCAGCGCCCCTTCGGCTCCCGACATCATTAAGCCGGCGCCTGCAAGGATCGCAGGGCGCTCCGAAGCCGCGATCGCGGCCGCAGCACGACTGAGCGATTCGGGATCCGGAGAGAGACGGAAAGCCGGTACCTTTGCGAAGGTTTCTTCGGGAAAGATGCTAGCTGTGAATTCGGCGGCGCCAACGATGTCGCCCGTATAGCCGGTGATATCGAGATGGACAGGGCGGGAGGCACCGGTGGTCGCCTCTCTGAATGCTTGACGCAGGAGATGGGGCAATTGCGCGACCTCGTCCACTCGACCTCTGAACTTCGTGACGGAGGCGTAAAGCGGCTCGTGTGGAAGTTCCTGATACGCGTTTCGGTATTGGTAGTTGGCCGCGTGGCGACCCGTCAGCGCGACAACGGGCGAGTAGGCAAACCAGGACTCCTGGAGAGCCGCGGCAAGATTGGCGGCGCCGACGGACTGCGCCATGCAGACGGCCGGGCGACGCAATGCGCGCGCATAGCCGTCCGCCATGTATGCGATTCCCTTTTCGGAGTGCCCGAGAATCCGCTTGATACCGAGATCTTCCATCTCGGTGAGTGCCCACCGCAGAACGGCATCCATGAAGAAGACGTGAGAGATACCTTTCGCCTTGATGGTTTCGGCAATGAAGCGCCCTCCAGTCATGCGGCGGGCCGATGCGACGGCGGAATCCACCTTTGACAACTTTAAATTGCTCATCTTCCCATCTCGTTTGTAGTTTAGCGCTGTAAACGGCTCAGGATCGGCATCTCGCCTGAATCAGCGGCACCGTATCGGCGCGAGGCATCTCGCGTTGCACGAGCTTTTTATATGATATAAAAAGCATGTCAATGCGAGTTCATTTCCCTTGGCGGGCCCCTTGGCGCGCCACCGAGCTCGCTTTGCCAGAAGCAATGAAGGAGAGATCATGATCCGTTACGAACTATCGGGAAAAAGAGCGCTCGTCACCGGTGCAGCGTCAGGCATCGGCTTGGCGACTTTGAAGCGGCTGGCAGAGGCAGGGTGCACCGTTGCGCTGAATCACCTTCCCGATGATCCAAGAGGGCCTGAGGAGGTCAGCAAGCTCCGCGCGGACGGCCACGGCGTATTCGGCGTTCCTGGCGCCATAGGTGATGGGAAAGAGGCAGAACTCGTAAACGTCGCCGTTGACAAAATGGGGGGGCTAGACCTTCTCGTTAACAATGCTGGCACGCCGGGAGCACGGAAGTCCATTTCGTCTTCCGATCTCGACCTCATTACTGACGAGCTGTGGTCGGCGGTGCTGGACACGAACCTCATCGGGCTTTTCCGATGCACGCGCGCGGCTACACCGTCCTTGCGGCAATCGAAAGGCGCGGTCGTAAACTTGGCCTCAGTGTCAGCTTTGACGTCGAGAGGATCTAGTTTGGCCTATGCGGCAAGCAAGGCCGGTATCATTGCGATCACGCGCCATCTTGCTCAAGGTCTCGCGCCAGAGATTCGGATTAACGCGGTGGCTCCGGGCGCGGTTGATAGTACCTGGCAGATCGAGTGGACGGAAGCGCAAAGGCAAAGCTCCATCGAGCGAACTCCGCTGCGGCGCAGATGCGTTCCCGAGGATATCGCCGAAACAATCGTTTATTTGGGCTTTGCAGCGCCTATGATCACAGGACAGACTATCGTCATAGATGGCGGTCTGACACTTTAGCTTCGGCCGAACTTGATCCTGAACCCTGCTAGCTCATGAAAGCATAGTTTTATCCGGATCATGTTCGAATTCTCAGCGGCTTCCGGGACTGCAAGAGCGGCCAAAAGCTGGATCGTGGCATTCCAGATGCTGCCCAGTCGCAGACAGGCTGCACCAATCACGACAAAGCCGCGTGAACCCGCGGCTTTGTCGTTCCGCAATCGAGCTTCGTCCTGGAGGAGATGTGATCTAAGGCATTTCCCCGACACAGCAAAATGAAGCGGCCCCGGACCTTCTCAATCAAATCCGACTCAATGAGAGCGCGCATGTTGAGGAGTCGCAGGCCCTCCACCAGGCGCTTTTTCAACAGACTGCCTAGGCGCGATACCGAATCTTAAGCAAATTGCCGCCGCGTCCCATCAAAAATGGCCACTGAAGGAATCGCGCACACCATCCTCTTCATTTGAAGCGCCAGCGAGAGAAAAACCTTTCCGCACATCAGTGTAGCCGTTTGGCGGGGATACGCGCAGCCCCCAGAAGGGAGATGTCGCTGCCGTGGTCGATGGGATCGCAACTACTGCCGTCAGTGTCCGCTAATTGACCGCACTTGCAATCCGACAATGTGCTATGATGCAGGAAGAGAACGCGTGTGCGCCATCATGTTCTGAGGGGCCTGCAAGACTGACAGTTCCGAGCGCCGATCTTTTGCGGTGCAAACAAAAATCATTATCAGTCGACCAGGTTGCGCGTCTTCGCTTGGCCTGAAGGAAGGCGTCACCAGCGAATCTTCACGCCGCGGTAATCCTGAAATACGCCACTGGTCGCTGGCGTGAGCTCCGCGATCCGAGCGATGAGGCCGCGTGCGCACTCGACAGCCGATATGAAAGCAACCTGTCCCTTGACCATTTCTGTTTGCACATAACCAGGATTTAGCAGCGCCACCAGGATCCCATCTCGAGCCCAGGCGCGCGACAGGCCACGCATGCCATTGTTGAGTGCCGCCTTCGAGGCCCTATAAGCATACTTGCCGCCGGCAGCGCTGCTGGTCGAGCCCATAATGCTGGTGATTGCCACCAGCTTCTTTTGGGTGCTGTGTTGCAAATTGTCGTACAGGGTCTGCGCGATCAGCATGGGTGCCAGGGCATTGACGCGCATCGTCGCCATGTAGCCCTCGACCTCGATCCGGTCAGCCGATAGGCCGCTAATTCCGGCATTGTTGATGAGAATGTCGATTGGCTTATCGCCCAAGGTACGCTTAAGGGACTCGATCGAGGACTCGTCAGCGACGTCCAGCGGGATGATCCGCACGCGACCACCAGACGACGCGGCGAGCTCCTTGAGATCGTCAGCCTTTGCTGGGTCGCGGCAGCAGGCCAACACCTCGGCACCCTCGGTCGCGTATTGCCGCGCAAGCGCAAGGCCGATGCCCCGATTCGCGCCCGTGATCAGAACCGTGCTCATCTAAGGAACGCCTCCCCTCCATCTGGACTGCCGCAAGTCGCCTTAGCAAATTGTGTAATGATTTCGATTACAAGAAGCCGCCCTCAATGCATCAGTCGTAGTAGACGAAGAAGCGAGCCTCGACACTCCTGCGGGGGTTCGCATTCGGGTAAGCACGACGATTGTCGAACGCCGCATGAGCCGATCTCGGATTGTGATCGTCTTCGGAATCATACCCCTTGAAAAGAGCGAACTCATCCGAAGTCATTTCCGGGAAGTAGTACCAGCGGTGAACAGGGCTGTAATGGACAAGCCATGTCTTATGCTTGACGTCATAATTCTCGTAAACGGTATCGACTAGGTCCGTATCCACAACCGAGTTGCCATCGCAGAACGCCAGCGGGAAATCCTGTGGAGGCTCCGAGATGGCGTGCCAAGCTTGAATGATCATCAATCGTGAATAAGCCCGGATCGGATTGCCCCAGAGTTGGTCTTCCCGCGCGGCCATCACTGGGCCTGCGATCGGCGCATAATGGATATGAGCAAAGCTGGCTACATACGGCCTGACGAGACCGGTTCCCTTCTCTGCCGGCGGAACAGAGCTCCCGCCAGCAGAGCGAATGATAACGGCGTCTCGCTTGGGTACGACCCACGACGCCTTGAAATAGTCCTTGATGAACGTGACCATTTCATCGAGATACCTGTCGCGCATGACCTCTGGATCACGCTCGCTCGCACAGGAGATCTTGTGCTGAACGAGAGTGAAGCCTTCCGTGTTGAGCGAAAGTTCGTCCACAATCGGACGCGCGTCGCGTATGGCGACATCATAGCTTACCAAGGGCCCGTTGGAGCCCGGCACGACGATTGCTGGAGCTTTCTCGCTCGGCGAGCGTCGAGCAAAGGCGATTTGACCCTGCACCGATTTCAATTGATCACGGTTGATTTGCGCCGTCGAAGAAACTCGCATCGCCGCTCCCATCTCTGTTTTTTTCTCCGCTCCAGAGAGAAAATTTAGATGAGGGCTGCAGCGGAATAGCTGCGAAAATCGGGCGGAAGATGCAGAAGATCTGCAGGAAGAAAGGGAGTGCGGTGCGACCAGGCTTGGCAGTCTAGGTCAGTATTCGAGGCGATGGGCTCGCATCGAGCTTGCGTGCGATCAGCTTCGTCAGCGCGAAGCCGCATCGCAGCACAGGTCGCGACTATCCCGATGGGGTGATTGACAGAATGGTGAGACCGAATCGATTGAGGTCCCCTGCCCCCATAAACCACAGCCCGCATCAGAAAGAATCATCAGCGGATCTCGTGAGTGCTCTGAAGCAGGGGCAGAGGGGCGGCCGCCAACTGGAAGCTGTGAGGCGCAAGCGTTCCGCGATTATGATCGCAACATCCCGAGGAACGTTGTCAAGGAGAAGCGGCCTTCCGCGCGGCAGGCGGGCTCCTGATCGGAAGAGCCCGCAGTCGAGTTAAATTTCGAAGATCTGGCGCGGCACCCGCGTCAAGACGTCAGCTCCCGATTCCGCAACCCGGAATGTCTCGCTGAGAACATAGCCGAAATCCTCATCGATCCAGTTGCCCAGCATCAGATGGAAGGTCATGTTGGGTTTCAGAACCGTCATGTCTCCTTCCTTAAGGCTCGTGACCGCCTCGTTCCAATCGATACCGATGCCGTAGCCACAGCGTGATTCTTTCTGAAAGCCCAACTTCCCAATCGTACGGTTGAATGCTTCGGCGACGTCGCTGCAGGTTGCCCCCGGTCGGACTTTATCCAGCGCAGCCTCCAAGCCGGCGACCTCAGCATCATGTAGGCGACGCAGCCGGTCGGAAGGCTTGCCAATCGAGAACGTGCGCATAACCGCGGCCGTATAGGTGTGGCGCACGCCGCCGAGCTCCAGATTGATTTGTGAACCCTGGCGGAAGATGTCGTCGCTCCAGATAATGTGGCTTGTTCCGGTGCGCGGTGAGGAGCACATGAAGATATTCGCAATCCCCGTTCCGTGCTTGCCATTTGCGCCGCGCGCCAACGTCGAAAGGATCTCAGCGACGGCGTCAGCTTCATGCACGCCGGGACGAATGACTTCGGCCGCACGCATCATACCCGCATCGGCAATCGTGGCGGCCTCTTTCATCAGAGCTATCTCGAGATCGGACTTGATGACACGAATCCATGTGACGAGGTGCGTGCAGTCCACGAATCTCGCACCCGGCAGTCGCTTCTTGAAGTTTTCCGCCGCTCGCGCTGGAAGCTGCCCCATTTCGAGTCCGACGGCGCGATTCGTCAGCTTCGCTTCTTGAAGAAAATCGATGATCGCGTCGTAACCATCCTTCTCGGGATTGCCCACGAGCGATTCGGGATAGCCAATTATCTTGTTCCGCTCCAGAAACGTCAGATGAATGCCCGCTGGCACATCCATAAGACGCAGGATGAGGGTCGGCTCCTCTTCGTGGACCGATATCACAAGGGCTTGCGGGACATAGGCCGATCGCGCGGTGTAGCCGGTCAGGTAATTGATGCTTCGGTCGAAGGTGACGACGAGGGCGTCGACCTCCCGCTTGACCATTTCTGCTTTTACAGCAGCGAGCCTTCGCAAGTACTCCGTGCGCGGAAACACCTGAGGTCCTTTGCTGATGGTCATTGTCTTAGCTCCTTGATTTCTTGGCTGTCTCAGTCTTTTGAGCAGAGCCCGCACGCGAGCCTTGAATGATCGCGGCACCACTTCATCTGGTAAGCGGACTTCTCGAGTCCACTCAAACGTTAGGCGACGCCCGCCGCACGTGTCCTCCAAGACCTAAAAGATCTTAATCGCAGCACTATAGAGAACGTGGCAAAGCTGAATTCCTCTAAATAAGAGATATACCCGTCGAAATTCTGCGTTTGTGATCAGGTGGCGCGGGCCGTCACGCCGGAAGCCGGCCAGTTTGGGGCAAAGCCGGTCTGGATGTTAGGTTGCTTCCTTCCTTCATTCTGATTTACCGCATCGAAGCAGGGCGCTTGAGCCTTCGTTCGGATAGAGTTTTCGGCGTGCGCACCCTCCCCGCCGGAAGCCCTCGCGTGATAGGTGGGCATGATGGCCCCCGATGGCGCCATTGGCGGATCTTTGGAGATCGAAAATTAACCCAAGTTCGACCGCGCGTTCACGCGCCCACAACGAATGTGCTTCTTCTATGCAGCTCGCGTCCGGGAGTATGTCGTTAGTGCCGAGAGTGAACGGGTTGTCGAAGCTGATCAACTGAGCCGGACGGACGGAAGTCGTCTTCTAACGAGAAAGGCCTCCGGCGGGCATGCCAGAGGCCTTCTTGGAGGTCGGTTAGAGCCTGTTCTTTGCTCCTTTCGCTATAGTAACGACTTAGAAATTGCGCTGAGCGCGGAGCAGCAGCACCAAGCTGTTCTGATCCTTCAGCTCATACACCGCAGCCGGCTTCGCGACACCCGACTGAAGCGGAAGGGTCACCGTGCTTCCGCTTGCGTACTTCTGGTCGAGCATCATGTAAGCGAGCTCGCCTGAGAAGGTAAGGCCCTTGACGGGCGACCAGCGTGTGAGCGTACCGACAACCGCATAGTTAAAGTCCGGGTTACAGCCGGCTGCGCCACTCGATAGCGCGAGATTCGCGACGAGCGCGCCGCAGATATAGCCCTTGGCCGTATTGTTGTATCGCACAGCAGCCCATGCACCGAAGATGCCAGTATTCCAGTACGGATCCCAGTTGTGGGTGTAGCCGCCATTGAAGCCATAGGTCGTGGTCAACTCCTGGCCGGCACCAGTGACGAAGACGGAGTCAGATACACCAGCAATGCCCAAGCTCTGGTACGCACCAGGCACACTCGTACCACCATACATCGCGTAGGTGGTCGACATATAATCCTGGAAGTTGTACCGGCTCGCACCGTTGGTGTACACGCCCGTCAAATTGATCGTGTCACCCGCGCCGGTCGGAAGGTTCTTGATCGACAACGCCAGCTGTCCAGCCCAACCCCACTTGTCGCTAGGATGGCCCGTGAGCTCAGACGCCCCGTAATACGCAGCATGATTATCATGCGCGGCGAACGAGGCCTGGAAGAGACCCCAAGCCTGATCAACGCGAACCCGCGCAACCAGGTCCGGAGCCCGCGAACCGCCGATGTCGTTGGCGCCGTACGCACCCGCGGCGAGGCCAGAAGCGGTCGCGCCACTGACGTTCCAAACGTTGGTCGTGTAATTTTGGACCTGATCCTGAGCAGAGAATGAGGCCGTGATACCCTGACCAAAATCGGCGGTATACGTAACTTGGTTCACAGGATCCCAACCACCGCTGCCGGGCAGCTCAAAGTTATTAGCCGGATATTCGGCCCAAGGGGTCCTGAATTGCGACTCCGCCCTGCCGAATGTGAACCCGGCGAACTGAATGAAAGCGTAGTAGATGCCAAGCGAACCACCAGCGATCTGAGAACCGGCTGACGACGTATAGCTGGTCGCTCCATTCACGCCGTTCGTCCCAGCTCCACTATAGGTACCAGAGGTCCACGTATAGACCAGCTCGGAGTAGGTCCGAACGACGCCATACTCGGTGGCCGTGCGCGTATCAAAATTTAGCTGCTGGCGAGCCCGGGTCGTGTAGTAGTTGCTGAGCCGGTTCCGCGCGCCAGCCACACCACTGCTCGCAGCATCGAAGTCTGCGTTGGTGGCCAGCATGGTATCCGCGCGCAGATACCCGCCGAGCTTGATGCACGTGTCAGTGCCGGGAATGTAATAAAAGCCGGCGCCGTACAGCGAGCAGATCTTTACGTACTCGATAGCCTTGGCCTTGACGGGGAGATCGGCAGCCTGCGCTCCAGCCCCCACGAACATTGCCGCAGACCCAAGGATAATACTCTTCATTACTTTCATCGATGACCCTCCAAGTTGGAAACCGCGTTTCCGTCCTTCAAAGATCCGCTCTGCCACCTCGCCCCAAGGAAGGTGCCGACGGAACGACTTCGAGGACCCCCTCGCTGTCGAAGCCATTCTTAGTTTTTGAAGTCCATTGTTGCAATTAATTAATTGAAGGTGCCATCCGATTGAAGTAGGGATGTTGCGGTCGAGCAACATGCACCCCGTCAGTACAGAAAGAGGAAACTTCCGCCGTTGACGCAAACAAAGAACCCCCGAGGGGGCATCTCGGGGGCTCCATTTGGAGATTTAGAGCAGCGACCGCTGGTTGAGATCCTAAACGATCATGCAAACCATATACGCAATTAATTGTCTTAGTCAATTTCTAACTTGCTTGGTGCCTATGTTCTAAGTGCTGTTTCGGGCAACTTGCGATGGATAGGATTGGCTAACCGCATCACCCTGAGTCGTTCGCGATGTCCGTCCCCCTCGCGACAAGAACAACTGCGAAAGCTAATATGGCTAAAAAAGAACAATTCGATCGAGCCGTTAGGGATCTGATCTGGAACATCGTTGAGATCCACTCTCAGCTGGAGGAAATCCACAAGAGCTGGGCGGAAATGCTAGGAATAACCGAACCACAATGGCTAATCCTTATGGCCATTGATGAACTCGATGATGGTCGCGGCATCTCCGGAATTGCGGTCGCAAACAAGCTTCGGATCCATCCCGCCTTCGTAACAAATCAGACGAAGAAGCTCGAACAGATGGAGCTTCTGGCACGCGCAGTATCGCCCGATGATGCGAGATTCCTGCAGATATCGTTAACTCAAAAGGCTCGAACGGAAATAGCGAAGCTGTCAGACAAGAGACAGGCGCTCAACTCCACGATCCTTGCCGGTCTGGACGAAGAGTCTTTGGACTACCTCAATAAGCGACTAACCTCGATTGCCAAGAACAGCCGGCTGGCACATCAAAAGCTAAATCTGGGGCTATTGTAGTTGGGCCTCTGATCGATGCAGCGCTTTTAATGATCCGGGCATGGCTCGCCAAGAAGAACACATTACAGCGCGTATTATCTGCAGGAATGCGTGGCTTCAGATCGCGTCTTGCGTAAAATTGACCGACGCTTCTGCGTGCGCATCGGCCACGCAATCAGAAAAACTGCGCATTTAACAGAAACAAAGCAGAATTTCAGCGGCGCATGCCCACAGATCGGGGCGCGTGAGCTTTGACTAGCGTTAGAATCGAGAGTCGACAAAAGCGGAAGGTGAAGGCTGCCAGTCAACGTTGATTGGCCGGTTTCAGGACTCTCCATTGCTTGAGGTTGTGTGGGGCAATCCCGAGCAAGTAACGATGATCCGCACAAAGGGCGAAACCGATGCTGTGCGTTGCTTGGCCTGAAGTGACGGACAACCTTGAGTCCACAAGGCGAAGTGCGGCGCTATTCCTAGATAGTTTCTCTGGAAACTACGAGGCGACCAGCCGGCGGCACTTCGTCGCAAGGTGGACGAACATTGGAGATGCTCACTGCCTGTTCGGAGACCTGAATGTCGAACGGGGCGCTCTCGACGCGGCGGCAGAGGCTTGCGCACTAACCGCATTCGAAGTTGCCAGGCGACTGGTCGACGAGAACGATCCACAAGCGAGAGAAGTTTTGGCCAAACTGGAAGCTGGCATCGGCAATTTCGGATCTCTAGAGCAGAGGGTGCGGCGGGTCGAAATCGCGTCCTGGGATGAGCGCAAGCTTCCTGCCTACTACGTGTCCGCCGGGGGACCTGGCCTACGCGCTCCAGCAGTTATTTGCATGAGCAGGGAAGACGAAACGGGAGCGACGCTGCTCGGACGACTACTGCCTGTGATAGCAAGCCGAGGCATGGCGGCTCTCGTTGTCGCTTACGACGACGTTTCGGCTAGTCAGCATGAACAATCAGAAATTCTGTCTTGTTGCTTGGACTATTTGTCTGCTCGGCAGGAAGTCGATGCGTCTCGAATTGGGATCTACGGTGACGGGCTGTCGGCCGCCTTAGCTACCGATTTCGCGCTAGCTGACCGCCGCATTGCTGCCGCTGTTTGCGACGGCGGCTTATGGAAATGGGCTCGTACTCAGGCATCCATCTCGTGGATGACGGGAACCTCTCACGTGCTGGATGATCACTTAGCTTCAGCACATCGCTCGCGATTGGCGCGACGATTGAAATGCCCGATTCTCGTAGTTGCAGGTGGACACAGCATCGTCAGCGTCCCTGAAGGCATCAAATTAGAATCCGACTGCGCAACGGCGCGGGTCGATCTCAAGCTCTTGATGTCGCGACTGGCACCGATTTCAGACGGTGAGTTCGAGAATTTTGCGGCTTGCGACGAGGACATTTTCGCCTGGCTGGAGCAGAAGTTGGCGCGCACTTCAGCTTCGTAGGCGGTTGTCAGCCGTTCCAAGACATCGCCAAAGCCAATCGAATGAACCACCGGGCGAGATCTGGATTCTGGGTCGCCTGTAGATCCATTCCAGATCGAACACCGGCTCGTTCCAGGAAACGCAGAATTTCGGCTATACGCGGGCCTCTCTTGGGAGAATTCTGCTCTAGATTCCGTTAGGCTTTAGGTATGACCTCGCACTCGGCACCACGCCCTCTTGGCATATTGCATCTCGAACGCGGGCTACCGCCCCGCGCTACTCCGCCTGCTCCAGCGCCCGGCTCAATGCTGAATGCGGCGACGTTCGACTTTCCCACCATTTCGGAAACCGTGGCGGGAGCCTGGGTAGAGAACGTCGTCCGTGGCGATCCGGCGCTTCAGCCAGCCTTCGTCGCGGCCGCCGAGCGGCTGGTCCAGCGAGGCGCGGTCGCGATAAGCTCAACCTGCGGCTTCTCAGTCCGGCATCAGCCAGCAGTGGCGGCTTCGGTCAATGTGCCGGTTGTCATGTCAAGTCTGCTGCTCTTACCCACATTGCTCCGACAATTGCCGACGCGCGCAAAGATCGCTGTCCTGACCTATGACTCGACTTATTGCAGCGAAGATCTGCTTGGGATCGATGATCGGTCTGAGCGAGCTAGGATCGTAATCGGCGGCATCGAAGGGGGTAAGTTCTGGCATGACGAGTTGAAACGTCCGGCGCCGCCCCTGGATGTTGGCGCAATCGAAGCAGATGTTGCCAGCTGCATCGCGCGTCTCCGCTCAAAGCATCCGGAGATCGCAACCATCCTGTTTGAATGCGCGGCCTTTCCGATTGTCGCCCCGGCGATCCGCCGCATTGCGAAGCTCCCAGTCTACAGCATCACGGACCTCTGCCGACTGGCAATGGCAGCGACGAGCTGACATCGTTCTCGCCTGCAGGGACAGCGTGCCAATTTGCGCCCGAGCCTCCGCTATTAAGAAGGCCGGTGCCGAGGTGACGCCTATGATACTCCTGCCGCCGCGATCACGCTCAATCGGTCGGCGGGCACTGCATGCCGGGCGTGGCGACGCATTCGGCATAACCGACGCCTGCCAAAATGTTTGCGACCTGATCGCCGAATTCATGGTGCCCGCCTGAAAACGTCGAGACAGGACCTCACCGGGCCGACAGGGACAGTCTCACCAGCTATTTCCGGCCCCCCGGGGCAAGTGCGACCCGTCTATTCATGGTGAATGGCCGCCCGTGCGCAGCTAACAATCCGAACGCATTGATGCTGGCCGCGGCGAGGCGGATCAGGATCTCGCTCGCTTGCGGTTTCGGCACAGGTCGTCAGCTCATCTCGCTAATAGTCATGTTAGCGGGACGGGTCGTCGGCCGAGCTCGGTCACGACTGCCTTATGTCTTGGGACCTGAGTGGGTGGGCGGAGCAAAGCCCGACCGCTTCCCGCTTCCTAGGTGCACATCTCAGAAGGAATGATGAACGCATACTCTCGGGCGACAGCATTAGCCGCGACAGTTCTTGCCCTGATAGCTCGCTCCTCAAGACCTCACGCAATCCCTTTCACGTCCGTGGTTGCAAGCATATTGAAGTGAGGGCGCAAAGGCTTGCAGGCTTCGACCATGAATCTTGAGCCAAGCAGTGCCGCAGGGCAACTTCGGCGTAGAAGCAGAGGTAGAAAACGCATGAAATCTGCGAATTCTTTTGCCACAAGCGGGAATATCCACGCCGAACGGTGTTCATCAGTGAAGATTTGGCTTTTGCCATCGCTATGATCGTTCGGCATTCCCTAACTCGGCCTGAGGAGATGGGACCATGTGCAACGACGCCTCCCAGGAATGGGAGATCCGCTGCGATTTAGCGGCTGTCTATCGCCTGATCGCCCATTTCGGCATGGACGACTTGATCTCCACGCACTTGTCAGCGCGCCTGCCTGGCAAGACGCACCGTTTTCTGCTCAACCTGTACGGCATGATGTTCGACGAAATCACGGCATCTAGCCTGGTTGTCGTCGACCCGGAGGGGCACGCCATTCAGAAAGAGGACGAGGCCAAGATCAACAACGCGGGCTTCACGATTCATTCCGCCGTACACATGGCTCGTGACGATGCTCAGTGCGTAATTCACACGCACACTTTGGCCGGAATGGCGGTGGCGGCTCAAGAAAGGGACTGCTGCCAATGAACCATGCGCGATCTCGGCAATAAAGACGTGATGATTCTCAAGCACCACGGGTTGCTCACAGTTGGCCGTACCGTCTCTGAGGCCTTCCTCAACATGTACCTTTTGGAGCAATCGTGCCGGGTCCAGATCGCGGCTACGCAAGGAGGACAAAGGATCACTCTACCCCATGAAAAGATTGCTGACCACACGGCGGAGCAGTTTCAACGCGAGGGCTACAACCGAAACCCCCGTCCTTGGGCGGCTCTCAAGCGCCGCCTCGACCGCCTAAGTCCCGGTTACGCAACGTGACGAGGTTTGGCGACGCGTAGACCCTTGAGATAGGAATTGAATTGCGACGCATCTCCTTTGCCCTTCTGGCCACCCATGACTGATAGCGGCGCGATCGCGAACTCAATCGCGCCTCTCAAATCAATCGGCGCCGGCGGCCAATTAGGCACACATCTCGCAGACTTGTGGCTCGTCCTGTCACGGAGTCTTGAGACGCAGCTCGGAGATCCAGAGCTCCCGGGTACGCAACCGCTTGCGGGAGGACAGCGCATCGGTCTGCCCAAAGTAGAACCAAGTTGTATAGCCGAGCAGGTCCAGCAACCTTTCCGGGCTCTTTTCGAGAACAGCAGGATCTAGACCAAGAAAGGAGTTCTCATTCTGCCTGGTTGCGGGCCGACGTAGAAGGTCAACAGTCCAATCCGCGGTTCATCCGTAAGGTTCTGACCCGTGCCGTGCCATAACCTTCCATCAAAGAAGACGATGCTGCCGGCCTTGCCGGTCGCCGCAATGGTCGGCGCCTTGTAAGGCACGGAACTGTCTGGACCGTCCGGCAGCAGATGGGAGCCGGCCACGAGGCGTGTGCCTCCATTCTCCTCTGTGAAGTCCGTCAACAACCAGATCACATTTGCACCCGCACGGTGGCATGATTGTGCTCTTTGGCGCACTGTCATGCGTGTAGCGCTCCCGGTCACCGACTCTGACATATGCCTCCCCTTCACGGGCCGGCACCGGATGCCACCAATTATTGCGATGGAGCGGCTCGAGCATTCCCCCTTTGTTTAGCGATGTTCGCCGTAAGCGCTCAACCGCAACCCTATTAATGCTGGCTTGATGTTTTGCGGAATCGCCACGGCATGAGGTCTTCGATTTTGCTTTGTGGATGGCCGGCGATGATAGCCGCGAGTGTTTCGGCGATGTAGGCGACCGGATTGACATCGTTCAGCTTGCAGGTGGCTACGATGGATGCGAGCAAGGCCCAGTTTCGGCGCCGACCTCATGACCTGCGAAGAGTGCGTTTTTTCTGGTCAAGCAGATCGGCCGGATGGCGTTCTCGACCGGATTGGTGTCGAGCTCGAGACGCCCGTCGTCGAGGAAGCGGGTCAGTCCCCGCCAATGATTGAGCGCGTAGCGGATGTCCTCGGCGAGCGTCGAGCCGCTGGAGATCATCGACAGCTGTTTCTCGTGACCTTGCCCCCTGGACTTAATCCAGATTGAAGTTCGCTCTGGCCCATATGAGGACCAGAGCATGAAGCGCAGCCGCTTTACGGAAGAGCAGATCATC
>NZ_JADPKU010000010.1:0-27780 GCF_023074095.1 Bradyrhizobium sp. 137 | reverse complement strand
ACGCCGTCCTCGCCGCCGTCGGCTACAACTTCCGCCGCCTGATCTGCTGGCTCAGGCTCTCGTTGTGGCAAATCCTGGCCATCCTCTTCGCCCGACCCCGAATCAATCCAGCCTGAATTCAGGGTTCTTCACGGACGACTGAGTAGTCAGCGCATGCCGACGCAAGAACGGTCGCTATCAGCGTTATCCGCGGCGATCAACTCTATGCAGTGGCGTACTGCTGGCCCGTATCGTGCGGTGGTACAGTGTACCAGGGTCGATCTCTAACCGCGAGCTGACCGATCTGCCAAGCCTGAGCTTTCGGCGATCTGGGGTGTGGCCTTTATCAGACTGGCGATACCTTCTTTGTTCTTGTGAGCTCGTCTTCGGAAAGCATCACCGTGCCGATGATACCGTCTCTAGCCAAGTGCGCGATCTCTGTGTCAGAAAGCCCAAGAAGTCCTGTTAGAATCTCCCTGTTGTGTTGTCCAAGCGTTGGTGCCGCTGTGCGGATTGCATTGGGCCTTTCACCCTCCCGAATTGGCATGGACGGCTGCGGATGCCGGCCAATGAAAGCGCGTTCGGCTTCTTGCAGATACCCGCGCGACCTGAGATGCCGATCACTGAGCAGATCAATTGGCAGGCGGGCCACGCCGGCCGCTATCCTTGCGGCCTGCAACTCGGACATCGCCTGGTCCGCATCGCGGGTGATCGTCCAGGCTTCGATCGCTTGTTCGATCAAATCCTCGCTATCACGGCGAGCTTCCGCAGTTTTCAGCGAAGCGTCTTTGGCCCAGTCTGGCCGCCCAATGAGTCTGGCAAGCCTCTGCCACATGTCCTGGTCGGCCGCGGCTACTATGACCCAATTGTCCTCACCGGCACACCGGAAGCAGCCATGCGGCACGAACTGCGGATGTCGATTGCCGTGTTTTACCGGCGGCGCACTGTCGATCGAATGGAGCGTGATCCATGGAGCTGCAAACGGCAGCATGCATTCGATCTGCGCAAGGTCAATGAACTGCCCTCGCCCGGTGGTACGAGCGTGGAATAGCGCAACCAGAACTGCAGCGCAGCCGTTCAACCCACCTACGGCATCTCCAAAAGCAATGTGACTCATCACGGGAGGCCCGCCGGTTTTGCCGACCAGACTCGGTAACCCGGAGCCCTGCTCGAGAGTCGAACCATAGGCCCGGCAAGCGCGGCTGGTGCTGTTCGTGCCAAAGGCTGACATCGACATCATGATAAGTCGAGGATTGAGCGTTCTGAGCACGTCGTAGCCAAGCCCGAGCCTGGGCAGCACATCGACCGAATAGTTGTCGACGACAATATCAGCTCCCGCAGCAAGCCGCTTTGCAAGAGCGACGCCCTGCCGTCGCGTCAGGTCGAGGGTGACGCCGCGCTTGTTCCGGTTCGCCATGCAGAAGCGCGCCCTCTTTTCATACATCCGATCCTCGATGTAAGCAGGCCGTCGATCAACACCACGCCACCAGTCCGGATACTGGATGGCCTCTATTTTGATAACCTCCGCACCAAGGTCAGCCAGTGTGCGCGTACACAAGGGACCCGCCCAGCCCATCGAGAAGTCGACGACGCGAATTCCCTCCAATGGTGGCCCGCCTACATCGATGCGGTCGGACGATGACGACGCAGTGCCGGTGAAGCGCCTTCCCATATGTGCTACACTCTGCTGCTCCCCTGGAGCCGGAACCTTGCCACCCCGGCGCGGCGGCGTCAGTGTCAGCCTCTGCATCGAGCCAGCCGTCTGGCCCTCTTCTTCGCCAATCAGGACAGGCACGATCGCGCCTGGCTCGCTCTTCTCCGCGTCCTGCAGGAGATCGGACATTTCGGGCACCGGTACGATCGGGATCTTGCGTTTCAGTCCTTCCGCAAACCACTCGCGCGCGGTGCGCGTTTTCAGCCTCGGAATGAACTGCCGTTCGATCCGTTGCACGTGTTGCAGACGATCGGCCCCCATGAGGAGAGACGGATCGTCACGGAGTTTGGACAGGCCAAGCATATCGCAGAACGCGCGCCATTGCGCCGGAGTGATTGTTGTAACACCGAGCCAGCCCTCTTTTGTTTTGTAGATGCCGATCGGAAAGTTCGGCCAGAAGCGGTTTATGCCAATTCGACGCATCACATCCCCGTGCTCATACGCCTCGAACATCTGATACTCGCTGAGAGCGAGGCTCGATTCGAAAACGCTGAGCGACCACGACCACCTTCTCCCACCTCGCCTTATTCCCGGGACCGTCGAAGCAGCCGCCGCGATGAAGCCCCATAGACCAGCTAAGATACCAGTCTGGAAATCCGGTGCGTGCAACGGCGGACCCTCGGCCGGTCCAGCCAGCTTGATGAGGCCGGCGAGCGCGCGTATCGTCGAATCGGTTGCGGCGAATCCTGCATAGGGCCCCTCGCGGCCAAACCAGCTTGCTTCAAGGTAAATCAACCCGGGGCATTTCAGCCGGATCGCGGCGATATCAATGGAAGGGCACTCTGCGGGATCAATATCGCGGCCATCAATCAGAATGTCGCAATTTTCGATCACTGCCGTCAGCTGCGCAACCGCGTCTGGATCGGTGACATCGATGATAAGGCTCGACTTGTTGAAGTTCAGGAATGCAAACCACGCGCTCTGGCCAGAAGGCGTGAGTGGCGCGCTAGCGCGGAGTGGATCTCCACTTGACGGCTCGACCTTCTGAACATCGGCGCCGAAGTCGGCAAACAACCGAGCGCAATAGCTGGTTGCCGCCGAGCTACCGATCTCGACGACGCGCAGATGCGAGAACACTTCCATCTGGGGCTCCATTTTCCCTCGAGCTGATACTGCGCAATGTCACTTGCTCGCGACGCTAGCTTGCAGACGCGGAGAGCGTGGCGCGGTTTACCAGGCCATCGGCGGAAGAGGCCGGACTGCGATCCAGTGCGTACAAGCCGTGATCCAACGCTGGCATCTCTCCGGAAGCGACGACTTGGTTGATGCTAACCATCGCGAGAAAGACGCATGAAAGCCGACATAAGACGACCCCGCTCCAGTCGATCCATGTCCTCCATGCACCCGCGACTATGTGCCGTTTGAGACGCGAGAAAGTTGAGGACACGGTGAGCGCAAGCGAACCCAGCTTTCACTATCGACGATCAAATGCGATATGCATCGGCTTACGCGGCGAACTCGCCGCCTGTAATGTCGATGGTTGCGCCGGTGATAAAGCCCGCCATTGGCGAGGCCAGAAAGCTTACGACATGCGCCACCTCCTCAGCAGTTCCAAAACGGCCGACCGGAATCCTGCTGAGAGCAGTGCGGTTCACCGCGGCCTCGGGTGATCCAGTCAAATCGCTGAGAATCCGTCCAGGAGCGATACAGTTGACCGTGACACCATATGGCGCGAGATCCCGCGCAGCAGCGCGGGTTAGGCCGACCATTCCCGCCTTAGAAGCGGCATAATGTGGCCCAGCGACCATGGGCATGGCACGCCCCGCGAGTGACCCGACATTGATGATGCGTCCATTGCCTTTCGCGATCATTGCTGGCGCCAGGAGCCGTATGAGAATGAAGGGGCCGGTGAGATTGACATCGATGACCCGCGCCCATTCATCGAGGGACGTCTGCGAAAGCCAAGGTGCATTTTGGTCCACGCGCTTGGGGGAGATGCCAGCATTGTTCACCAAAATGTCGATCTCGCCCCAGCGTTCCCGGATTCGATCCACAAACACCTGCACATCATTGTGTCGAGTTACGTCAATCCTCTCAGCATAGAGCTGTTCTTCCGAGAAGCCGAGAAGATTGAGCGCCCGCTCCAAATGATCTGCTTTTGTTGCAACAAAGGCGACGCGATAGCCATCGACCAAGAGCCGGCGAACGATCTCCAGTCCGATCCCGCGCGCTCCTCCAGTCACAAGCGCAACGCGGCGGTCGCTTTGCTCGCCGAGTTTTCCTGGCTTCGGCATGTTTAGACAATCGCAACCGGAGTTACGAGCGAGTAACGCCCTGTTGAGAACAATGGCCCAAACAATCCGCAGACGCCTAGGGCGTCGAATAATGGATTGAGATTTGACGAGCCTTTATCATCCTTTTTGATATAAGGTGATAGCAACCATACCGGGCAGCTCAATGGATTCGTCGTCTGAATCATTACATCACCTCAAAGGATATGGCTTCCCGCGTTTGAGCCACAGCTTCCAAGATGCAGTCGCACAATCGCTCTATATCTTTGTCTTCATGATCGGCCGTAATGCACACTCGGATCCCTGCCTTTCCCTGCGGGACCGTTGGGAAGAACGTCACCGAAGTGTAGAAGCCGGAATCAAGGAGTAACTTGGCGATTGCAATCGCCTTGGTTTCCGATCCTATTGCAATCATTCTGATAGGAAAGGAATTTCCTTGCTGGGCGGTTGCAACATGACGATCAAAGTTCTTGATACGTTGCGCTAACCGCCGCTGCCGATCGCCAAGTTCTGCCGAATGGTGAATTTTGCACGATCCGAGCGCCGCGCCAACCGCTGCCAGGTTGGGGGGTACGGAAAACGCATAGGGAATGCAGTACCTTCGAAAGAGAGCTTCTTGATCAGCCGTTCCGAGCATCACCATGCCGCCCGATGCGCCAAAGCCCTTTGCCAGCGAGGCTACTATGATCGTGCGGTCCCCCAGGACTTCCGGAAACTGAGAGCGAGCAAATCCTTCCCCCTGGCGTCCGAAGATCGATATGCCGTGAGCATCGTCAATATAGAGAAAAAGCCCGTACCGTTCCTGGAGTTGGCGCAGCTGCTTGAGCGGCGCATTTCCTCCCATGGAGTAAACACCATCGCATACATAGACAACCGCTGAATGGCTGCGGCACAAGCGTTCCAGAGCGTCTAGGTCGTTGTGCGCGATTGTTTCCACCCCCGTTTCATCAGCAACCACGGGCTTGTGATAGGCCAGCGATAAGTGCGCAAGGCGGTCGAACACGACAAGCGGCTTTCTTCCACCAGTCAATTCGCCCGATGCAAGGAGTGGCATCGCACCTAGATTCGCGAGCATGACAGTGGAAAAGGCGATCACGCGTGCGGAGAACATCTCCGACAGGATTGTTTCAAGTTCTGCCAGGAGATCGAAATTGAGCCGCGTTCGTGCGCAGGACCAATGCAACGACCGATGTGCCTCGATCGCGTCGATCGCGGCATCGACAATCACGGGATGATTGTCCAAGCCAAGATATGAACACCGCACGAAATCAATTTTTTCCGGTCGCCTCTCAAGTGAACCCGAGCCCAGAGCGAAAGTACGCCCCGTCGTCGAACGTCCATAGA
Organism: Bradyrhizobium sp. 137; assembly: GCF_023074095.1. Taxonomy (NCBI): domain Bacteria; kingdom Pseudomonadati; phylum Pseudomonadota; class Alphaproteobacteria; order Hyphomicrobiales; family Nitrobacteraceae; genus Bradyrhizobium; species Bradyrhizobium sp. 137. Next base: position 22,512 of record NZ_JADPKU010000010.1, on the reverse strand, counting down.
TGGCCATGAGACCAGCCTCATGGGCTGCATCGAAATACGGACGGCTCGTATTGATCATGTAAGCAGTGTTGCGAAAATGTCCGGTCGGCCGGCCATCCTCAGAGATTTGGCTCTGCTGTGGCATTTTGGTTCTCCGCTTCGTTTGCCAAGCATGCAGAGCCGACGGCTTAGCTGAGTCGCATGGCAGACAATTTGACGACAGCTCACATTGGACCCGTTAACGCTTAGCTCGATCGCTTCCTTACTTGGAGCAATAATTAGTATGGACGCGGTCGCTTGAGCAGCTACCAAATCGGATAGCTTAGATCTGACAGAATCGAATAAGATGTTGATGACGGAACGTCGTCGTCGACCATGGCCGCATTCCGGTCATGGAGATGACAGGAGACGACGAGCGCGCAGCCGGAATCAAACAGGAGGCTCAGCTGCAACTTCGACAGAATGCATCCGGAGTGGCAATGCCGATTGTTTCCCGCATCTGGGCAAACACGTAGAGTTTGAAGCCGACTCAAGATTCACGCTGCATGACTTGCGCCAAGCTGCTTGGCAGACCGATCGCAACCTTTTCGACGGAGATCGGTCGGTATTTGCTACGGCGCGATAGCAGTTTTTGAGGGCGTCCGTTTCCCCGACCATGATTCTGCGACGCCTGTGCGGCCGGGTCCCCTTACCGAAAGCATTTGGCAGGTGCTGGCTACATAGTCGGGCCTTACGGAATACCCACACGCAGAGCCGTATCGATGCCGTAGCGGCGGCCCATCAGGACCACGTCGTGCGGAAGCCCACCGCATAGCCCAAATGATCAATAGCAATTGCCGGCCTGGTCTTGCAGTTTTCTTCGTGGTCTGGCTGCGCCGCCGACGTGCACGAACCGTCACCCACTCCCTGTCAAGTGGGGCCGATAGCCAAGGGGCAAGCTCGAACAATACTCTGCAAAGGAAAGGATCAAGGGCAACATGACAATTATCTTGCTTCCCGACTGCCCCCAACACTCTTGTGCAACCTTGATCGAATGCCGCCTTTTCGCAGGAACGCCGTACCATTCACGATCCAAGATGATCCAAGCTTCGATCTCTCGCGACATTCGGTGCCGGCCAGCACCAACTCAAGAACCCTGACCAACACTTGCTGATCCGACCAGCCCCCTCGACGGCCGCCATTCGACGCTCTCGAGATCACGGCATGATCAGCGCGCCGCAGCATTCGCCAAGCGGCTTGGCTCATCCGCATGCCTGATCATGGTCGCAAGGCTCCAGAATGCGCTGAAAACCGCCACGCCGATGTGATGCCGATCTCAGCCTCCGTTCGCTGTAAGCCCTTCTCAAATATAGGATTCCTGTCGATAAGGGCCGCCAAACTCTGATTGACTAGGACTTTCGCGCGACGTGGAGCAGATACGCAGTGGCAGGTCATCAACTGGTTAAACCCGCTTGCGTGAACCGATTAGGTGGCCGCTCGAGGCCGAGATTCTCTCTCAATGTTTGTCCAGCGTATTTGGACCTGAATTTGCCTCGCCGGCGCAGTTCTGGGAGAATGAGTTCAACAAAATCCTTGAGCCCGCCTGGAACAGTTGCGGGCAATATGTTGAATCCGTCAGCCGCACGTTGATCAAATCTATCCACCATGGCGCTGGCGATTTCGTCCGGCGTTCCAACAATCATGAAATGGCCACGGCTGTCCGATATCGAGCGAATCAGTTGTCTCCAAGTGAATTTCTGGCGCACGGCCAAGTCGAGGAGCACCTTCTGACGACTCTGGATGAAGTTCGTCCTCGGTAACGATTCGGGTACTAACGAGTCGAGATCCATCGAACGGATATCCGTGACAAATCCCAGCCAACGATCGGCGGTCCCAATTTGAACGTCAATGTGCGTATCCGATTGTAGCCTTTGAAGCTTCGCGGACGCTTCTTCCTTGGTCCTCCCAACGATTGGAACAATGCCAGGCATGATCAGAACCTGATCCTCCTTTCGCCCAAGTGCGCGTGCCTTCTCTTTGAGAGTTGCGTAGTATTGTTTACCGCTTTCCAACGACGGTTCAGCGGTAAACACCACGTCCGCCAGCGCTGCAGCGAATCGTATTCCGGACTCGGATGCGCCTGCCTGAACCAACACGGGATATCCTTGCGGCGGCCGTGCGATGTTCAGCGGGCCTCTGACTGATAGGTAGTCCCCTCGGTGGTTAAGGAAATGAAGTTTCGTCGTGTCAGCAAAAAAACCTGTTTGCTTGTCGCGAATGAAAGCGTCGTCTTCCCACGTATCCCAAAGCCCCTTGACAACTTCTACAAATTCTTTTGCCCGGGCATAACGCGTGCCGTGATCTGGAAGTTCTTCTTCGCCAAAATTTGGAGCTTCGTACTTATTTCCCGATGTGACAATGTTCCAGGCCGCCCGTCCGCGCGAGAGGTGATCAAGTGAGGCGATCATTCGTGCAAGATGGTAGGGCTGATGATACGTCGTGGTCGCTGTCGCGACAAGGCCGATATCCCGTGTTCTCGATGAAAGTGCCGACAAAAGCGTGATTGGCTCGAAGGTGTCGTTGCGGCTCACACGAGCTATGTTTTCGTTATCTTGTTCGACAACACTTGGGCTGTCGGGGATAAACACGAAGTGAAACGCCGCGGCCTCGGCAAGTGCCGCTAGGTGAGCATAATGGTTGACGTCAACTCCGCCATTGGCTGGCACGCTCGGATCTCGCCATGCGCCTTCGTTATATCCCGCCTGAATCAGGTACAATCCGAGCGTCATTTCACCATTGCGCTGCATCTCGTATCTCCCACCATGTTCGGTTGGTAGTCCTCGTCATTGAACAGAACAGATGCCTCATTCGTTCAGTTTTTCGTATCGCTCGACGGTCTCGTCGATTGAGCCCGCAGATGGTTGCCACGCGTGTCGGGTTGCCGTGAGATCCCCAGCATCCCCAAAGCGGAGCCGCCGAGACTCTCAAGGATTTCGCCATAACAATTGCTCGAACACCCTAATCGCCTCGCCGATATCCTTACTGGCTGTCGCCGCGGGCGACTTAACCGGCCGACGTTTATCTACCGACAGGTGACATGCTTCGGTTATATGGATCAATTACCAGCAATGGTAGTTGATCGAAGTGCATGTTGAGGCAGCCCAATCGCTTGTTCGCAGCTAATTCTGGCGTGGGTATACAAGCTGAAAGGCGCATGAGGTGAATTCTGATTTTGGAAGAACTGGACGACGTCCGCCGAGCTCGCTTAGCGTCTTGGACTATCTGGCGACGACTTCTGCGATGATCATCTGTGGAGTGATCGCGTGATCAAATGGAGAAGGGCTTGGCGATTCGGTGCGCTCGAGCCCGGACCGTACGGTACTGTCGGCAGATCACCGCGCCCACTGGCAAGAGGCTCACTGGTCAGCTGGCGATAGTCATAAGCCTGACGGTTCGATCATTGCTAGACTGCGTGATGGTTCCAAGGTCATGTCGCAAGCACGCTGGAAGGCCCATGTGGGAGGCGAACGATGGGGCCTTAGATGAGGGTGACCTTGCTCGGGCGCCTGATCCCCACGTTGAGAACCTCAATCGGCTAATAACCAGTATGAGAATGCTCACCAATGTTCGGCTGCGATGTTCGGCACGGATGGCACGACCGCCGGGACAGAGACACCGGCAGCATGAAGATGCGGATACCCAGGATGACCCGAAAGCTCGAGTTAATCTTGACGTCTGCGAGTCGCCCGGTTGCGCTGAGCGCGGGACTTCGTTTTCCTGTCAGCCCCGGCTCCCACACGTGTCTGACAGGAGGTGAGAATGCGACGAGCGATTGGCATCTGCGTCCGCCGAATTTTTTTCGGGGAGGTGCGTTCTGGGAGGACTGCAAGCACTGGCGCGGCCTGCGCTGGAGGACACGGTCCTTCTGGCGAGCGATGGGGTGGTGGTCGAAGAGACCGCCAACAGCATTGCGCGTCGCGAGTTCTGGCGCCCTTCGTGGCGCCGAGAGTATCGTCATTCCTTGCCACTTGAGGCGATCGCTCAGGCTAGACTCACGTCAATACCGACTGACCTGCCCCTGAGTATTTCCTCCAGAAGGAGTTAGAGTCCGGCCCGAAGAAGGACGGACAGATGAAGCGAGCAAGGTTCACAGAAGAGCAGATTATCGCGGTGTTGAAGGAGCATGAGGCCGGAGCGAAGACGGCCGACCTAGCTCGCAAGCACGCGGTCTCCGAAGCGACGATCTACAATTGGAAGGCCAAATTCGGCGGCATGGACGTTTCAGAGGCGAAGCGGCTGAGGGCGCTGGAGGACGAGAACGCGAAGCTGAAGAAGCTTCTGGCCGAGCAGATGCTCGACGCCGCCGCCCTTCGCGAGCTTCTTTCAAAAAAATGGTAGGGCCCGTCGCCAAGCGCGCTGCGGTCGCGCATCTGCAGGCCGTCATGAGCCTGTCGGAACGGCGGGCCTGTTCGATCGTGGGCGCGGATCGGAAGATGATCCGCTATCGCTCCGGCCGTTCTCCAGACGCGGCCCTCCGTGGCCGGCTGTGTGACCTCGCCAACGAGCGGCGACGTTTTGGCTACCACCGGCTGTTCGTCCTGCTGCGGCGGGAGGGCGAGCCGTCGGGGATCAATCGGATCTACCGGCTTTACCGCGAGGAGGGCTCACCGTCCGCAAGCGGCGGGCTCGCCGCAAGGCCGTGGGAACTCGTGCCCCGATCCTGGTGGGGCCTGGTGCAAGGACGCAGCCATCGATTGGCACTTCATTGCACCGGGAAAGCCGATGCAGAACGGCTTCGTCGAGAGTTTCAACGGCCGGATGTGCGATGAGCCGCTCAACGAGACTCTGTTCTTCGATCTTGACGACGCCCGCGCAAAGATCGCTGTCTGGGTCGCCGGCTACAATCTCCAGCGCCCCCACTCATCGCTGAAATACCTGACCTCCGCGGCCTACGCGGCCCCCCTCACCGCAACGGACGATCGGCTACGTAACCCCGACCAGCTCGTCCGTTGCTCCACCCGCGCCACTTGGCGTACAAAACCCCGAGACTCTAAACTGCCGCTGGATGAAACTTCAGGGGCAGGTCACGAACAGGATTGACGACGACACGCTCGCCAGTGTGTAGGCGGTGGCTACCTGCCGTAGAGCCGGACACCTGACGCCCACGGAGCGCAATCGTAAACTGGTGGCAGGGCCACTAGGTGGTGCGAATCGCACACGGCGAAGAACGATGAATTCGATCCTGCGCACGCACAGCTGATTCGCAATGCCACATGCCGATCTGTCGACGTCCGCGGACGAACGTGTTGGCCGCTTAACAGTTGCCCCAAGGTCAGCGTCCACGACTTCCGGGTGACCACGGAACAGCTGCGCTTCCACCTCGACCACCGCCTGTTGGGCATTTCGCCCGGGACGATACGCGTACTGTTCGGGTGGAAGGTCGGCTTCGAAGATCGGTTCTAGCACCAACATCGCTGATGAGCGAACGGCGATGCATCCACCACCGGCTGACGGAAGGCTTGGTCCCGCTAGACCTCAAGTTCGAGCGGGCAATCGAATCCCGAGCCAACGGATTGATCACGATCACAGTCTCGGCGAGATTTTAGGAAGCTAACGCCGGATCGCTTCTATCGTGATCGGCAACAAGACTCCTCAATTCCTTGCCGGTTAGCCAAACAAGCAAGTCGTGATCAACGATATTCTCGTCTACCAGATGAAGTATCGAACCGCCGTGCTCATAATGGGCATGTCCGTATTGCGCAAGAACGCCCTTGTCTAGTAGCCACCGCTCTGCAAGTCCACATACGAAATCAGGAGCCCACATGGCAAATGACGCCCCCCGCAGTATTGCAGCCATGATCGTGGGTATGCCTTGCCCTCTAAAGTCGCTGCGCAGCCAAAAATCTCCATGGTAGGCTACTTTCCCAGTGATCTTCTTTGCGGTTGGTGCAGCGCAGGTACAACGGTCCTGAGGATGTGCATGTACGCTTGGATCGGCGTAGAACGCCTTCAGAGATTCAAGATGCTCTGCAAAGTTACTGTGCGAAAGGTCATAAAGTCGGGCAGCCTGCACGAGCGCAACCTGGTTGTTCTTGTCGACGCCCACCATCCAATATCCCTCCCCCGGTTTGATCGTCGAACGATCTGGCCGAAAATTCGGATATGTCGGCTTCTTTGTGGGAAGGACCCGCGTGATCGAGACGTACTCATTGAAATCAAATCCTATCGAAAGGTTGATGCCCTTCTGGACGGCGGCGTCGTCATATACTCGAAGGAACCGTGAGACTTGCAACGGATTAACTACGCTTTTCATTGCTACTCTCGTTCCTGATGCGATCACTGCGTGCAGCTTAGACACTCAATTCAGCTGATATGTACACCATAAACAATGACTCGAAATACTGCTTATTCTGGTGAGATACGGTTCAAAAGTGATGAGGCATTTGCAACTATTAACCCTCTACACGGTAAAACGTTCTCAAGTGGTATTGGACAGATCGGGGCTGCGGCGTACGGCACAGCACATGCCAAGCCGATGCGACAAGCTGCTAGTTGTTGTCGAGCATTCGCCATTCGGCGGTATGAGCAGTAGGGCCATGACGGTCGACGAGAGCAACCACAAGCCGTGCTCGATCCCAACCGCGGAAGCATGAAAAGTGCTTCTTCTTGGCGGTCGCAAGCGATGCTAGGGCGTGACGTGGCGCCGATCGGCGGGCACTCGCTTATACTGACACGCTGGAGCCGGGGCTATAGCGACGACCATGAGGGTGGCGCTTCGCCCGCCATTGCGACAGGTCGCTGGCGGCGGCTATGGTCCTGTGCTGCACCGACGGACTTTTTGCGCCAGCAACAGACTTTCGATCAGCATGAGCTGCTCATCGCCGATCCGCTGGCGCTGTGGACGATCGGTCGAAAGGAACTGAGGCAGAAGCTCAACTCGCCCAGAAGTGTTCTAACAAGAATTCTCGGCCTAGCTGGCGCGCACCATCTCATCCGGAAGATTGTAATTGTGCTTCGTGTCGAACAGGTGACGACTGGGCGCGTCGGCAGGCTCGGTCGGCCGGACAGGTTTCGTGCTCCGAGCCAACGAGGCCATCCAGATCAGTGCCGCCAGCTGCACCCGCGGGGTGGCCCCATGCCGTCAGTCGATTGAGCGGCAGGGAGCAACGGCGCTCTTTATGGCGATCGTCCGTGGTTTGCTCGTCAGTAATCCGATGCCGATGACCTTAGTCAGGAACTGGAGATTCGCTCGAGAGCACACTCTCAAACAGAAGAAAGCGTGCTCAACACGCGCCTAGACAATTGCTGATTGTCATTTAATCTGAGCTCTTACAGGAACCCACCGGTCGACGAAATGAGTCCGGTTGAGATCCCGAGAATGCCATCGCTGCCAATGACTAAAATCCCGGCCAGTCGCTAAACTCACCATCTCGTCGACCAATTGATATCAGCGGGTCGCACACCGTGCGAAAAGTGCGCCTCGTCTAGCCGCGCCGATCCGATCGGCCCGTCAAACAAGGAACTATCACTTGTATTCTCGCTCCGTCCACCATGGGAAGAAATCCGGCATGTCGGCCGGCACCTTGTCCTTGAAAACTGCGGGCCGCTTCTCTAAGAATGCCATCACGCCTTCCTTGGCGTCGCCGGAACGCCCGCGCGTATACATGCCGCGGCTTTCGAGCTTGTGGGCTTCCATCGGGTCATCTGCGCCCAGCATGCGCCACATCAACTGCCGGATAAGCGCAACTGATACCGGTGAGGTCTTGTCGGCGATTTCGCGAGCGAGCTCACGCGCCGTCGGAAGCAGTTGATCTGACGGCACAACCTTGCTAATTAGCCGACCCGCGAGCGCTTCCTGCGCGGGAAATACCCGGCCACTCAGAGACCACTCCAGCGCCTGTGCGATGCCGACGAGGCGCGGGAGGAACCAGCTCGAAGCCCCCTCCGGAACGAGGCCTCGCTGGGAGAACACGAAGCCAAAACGCGCGGCTTCAGACGCGATGCGGATGTCCATCGCGAGCTGCATGGTGGCGCCCATGCCGACCGCAGGCCCATTCACTGCGGCGATGACGGGCTTCAGACATTTGAAGATCCGCATCGCGATCTTACCGCCGCCGTCACTGACCTTCGGATCGCTATAATCTACTGCGCCATTGAGCAGTCGTTTAACCGGTCCACGCCGCGTGTCGCGGTCAAATGTGTCGGCGCCCGAAGATAGATCGGCGCCGGCACAGAAGGCTCGGCCTTCACCGGTCACGATAATGGCGCGGACGTCATTGTTCTCATCTGCTCGGTCAAAGGCGTCGACGATTTCGCGCTCCATTAATGCGGTACAGGCGTTCAGCTTCTCCGGCCGATTTAGAGTGATCGTGAGGATTTGATCAACGAGGTCATATTTGATGGTCTCGTAGGCCATGGTGTTTCCTTCAGATGTCCGAAAACGGCGGTTAGTCAGATCGCAGTCTGCTTCAGTGTTTCGGCCAGCGCTTCCTCGAATATTTCAAGGCCTTGGTTTAGGGTATCGTGATCAATCGTGAGTGCCGGCAAGAACTTTACGACCTCATCGATGGCCCCGCATCGTTCGACGATCAAACCTTTCTCAAACGCCTTGCGTGCAGTCGCTGCTGCAACCTCAGTCCGTCGGCAATCAAAGCCCACGGCCATGCCGCGCCCTCGAACGGAAAAACTGTTTCCATACTCTGATGCAACGGCTTCAAGTCGGCGCTTCACAAGTTCTCCCATCCGCTGAACCCCCTGCGCAAAGGTCTCGCTCCGCCAATAGAGATTTATGGACGCGGTTGCACACACCAGTGCGAGATTGTTGCCGCGGAACGTACCGGAATGTTCTCCTGGCTGCCATGCATCGAACTCCTCTTTAATCAATAACATCGATAGCGGCAGACCGTACCCACTTAGCGATTTCGACAGTACGACAATATCTGGCGATAACGCCGCGAACTCAAAACTAAAGAATTCGCCCGTACGACCACAGCCCATCTGGATGTCGTCAACTATGAAAAGAGCGCCAGCTTCCTTTGCAATGGCCTGAATTGATTGTAACCATTCCTTCCGTGCGACATTTATACCACCCTCCCCCTGGACAGTTTCGACGAGAATGGCAGCTGGACGATCCATGCCACTGCTCTCATCCGTCAACACCTGTCGCAAGTAGTCTGCCGTATCAACAGTTGATCCAAGATAGCCATCATAGGGCATGAACGTAGCGCCCGATAAAGAAGTGCCGCTGGCCGTGCGAAAGAAACGATTGCCGCTTGCGGCCATCGCTCCTAAGCTCATCCCATGATATCCATGCGTGAATGAAATGATGTTCTGACGTCCGGTGACTTTGCGCGAAAGCTTCAGAGCTGCCTCGATAGCATTAGCACCTGTTGGCCCCGTAAATTGGAATCGATAGTGCAGATCCCGCTCCCGAAGTATGACAGAGCTGAACGTCTCCATGAACTCGAGCTTTGCAGGAGTGGCCATGTCAAGCCCATGGACGACGGCATCCGATGCTAGATACTCAGTGATGGCAGCTTTGATCTGATGGTTGTTATGGCCATAGTTCAACGCTCCAGCACCGCATAGGAAGTCGATAGCCTTTCGACCATCCTCCGTTAACAGAATGGAGCCGCGCGCTCGACTGAAGATAGCTGGAAACGAACGTGAGTACGCACGAACGTTTGATTCGAGTGCTTCGATGGTTTGCATATTGCGAAGCTCGCTACTGACTTCGGCCATAATCGTCTTCTCCACCAAATCCGACGGCTCAGATCTTGCGCGAGCTGTGGACTCGTGCCGCACGTCTCGGCGCGGCCTTCCACACGCGTGTTCTCCCGGAATGGTCACTCATTTACCGAAGAACCGGGAACGATGAACCTACTAAGATCGGTGGTTTTGGTCAGAGCTAGGCATGTACTGCCATTCAGACGGTGGCCGGTGATGCTGTAAGGTCGGAACTCATTCAGTGTCTCGCAAAGCGTCTTCCGTCTGACGAATTCGGGAGCGGCTCGCAATGGGATGCACGACTCGCTAAGCTGTCAGGGCAGTCGTCCACTGGAAGGCGATTAGAGGGTTTGTTTGGCAATGCTCACATAGCTCCAGAGTTTGCTGAGATATTTAGAATCGCCGCGCTACTGCTTTTCCGTGCAGAATGGACGGCCAAGACTAAAGGAGGCGCTCCTGAGCAGCCACTCTGCCAAGTCTGAGTGGAATTGGGCCGTAGCGTCGATCGATCAGTCTAACGCCACCTTCTATGTTTTTGCGATCTCCCCTTAGGAGATCATCGCGGTACCGATGATGTTCTCGCTTGCCAATTGCGCGATCTCGCCGTCGGAGAGCCCGAGAAGTTCTGTTAGGACCTCTCTGGTGTGTTGTCCCAGTGTCGGCGCCGCTGTACGGATCGCATACGGCGCTGCGCCTTCGCGAATTGGCATCGAAGGCTGCGGGTGCAAGCCAATGAAAGCGCGTTCGACTTCCTGCAGAAATGCGCGCGAGCGGAGATGCCGATCCTTGAGCAGGTCAATCGGCAAGCGGGCCACGCCTGCCGCAACCCTTGCGCGCTGCAGCTCAGACATGGCCTGCTCCGCATCACGGATGTGCGTCCAAGCTTCGATGCCTGCCTCTATGAGATCCTCAATGCTGCGGCGAGCTTCCGCAGATTCAAGCGATGCGTTCGAGGCCCAGTCTGGCCGGCCAATAAGGATGGCAAGCCTCTGCCACATGTCCGCATCGGTCGCAGCTATCGTGATCCAGTTGTCCTCACCCCCACACCGGAAGCAGCCATGCGGCACCAATTGCGGATGTCGAGAGCCATACTTTGTGAGTGGCGCACCACCAATCGATTGGACGGTGATCCATGGCGCCGCAAAGGGGATCATGCATTCGATCTGCGCGAGATCAATCAATTGTCCCTGCCCGGTGTTGCGGGCGTGAATCAGAGCGAGAAGAACTGCGGCGCAGCCGTTCAATCCGCCGACAGGATCCCCGAACGCTGTGTGGCTCATTACGGGCGGCTGATCGGCGCTTCCGACCACGCTCGGCAAACCTGACCCCTGCTCGAGAGTCGAGCCATAGGCCCGGCAATCGCGATGGATGCTGCTCGCGCCAAACGCTGACATCGACATCATGACGAGGCGTGGATTGAGTGTTTTGAGGACGTCGTAACCGAGCCCGAGCCTTGACAGCACATCAACCGAGTAATTGCCGACCACAATATCGGCTTTCGCCAACAGTCGCTTGGCAAGAGCAAGTCCCTGCGGCCGCTTCAGGTCAAGTGTAATGCCGCGCTTGTTGCGGTTCATGATGCAGAAGCATTGCGCCCTTTCATACATTTGCCCCTCCACGTAGCCGCTGCGCCGGTCAACGCCGCGCCACCAGTCCGGATACTGGATGGCTTCGATCTTTATGACGTCCGCACCGAGATCGGCCAGTGTGCGGGTACACAATGGACCTGCCCAGCCCATCGTGAAGTCAATCACGCGAGTCCCATGCAAGGGCTGCCGGTCCGCATCGATGCAGTCGGACGATCCAGGCCCACTCAGCGACACGCGAGTTCGGATGTGGGCGGAATGTTGCTGCTCGCCGGGAGCCGGAACCCTGCCACCTCGGCGCGGGGGCGTCAACGTCAGCCGCTGCATCGGACCAGCCGTCAGCCCCTCCTCTTTGCCAATCACGACCGGCACGATTGCGCCGCGCGCCTTCTTCTCCTCGTCCTTAAGCAGATCAGATATTTCGGGGACCGGCACGATCGGGATTTTGCGCTTCAGTCCCTCCGCAAACCACTGTTTCGCTGTCCGGGTCTTCAGTCTCGGCATAAACTGTCGTTCGATCTGGGCTATGTGTTTGAGGCGGCCTTCGTTGAAAGCCAGAGCCGGATCATCACGTAATTCGGATAGCTCGAGCATGTCGCAGAATGCGCGCCATTGCCCCGGCGTGACGGTCGAGAGGCCAAGCCAACCTTTTTTGGTTGGGTAAATGCCGACCGGAAAGTTAGGCCAGAAGCGGTTGATACCGATCCGGCGCATCACGTCGCCGCACGCAAACGTTTCGAACATGAGATATTCCGAGAGAGCGAGGCTCGATTCGAAAATGCTGAGCGACCACGAGCGCCCTGCCCCACCCTGCATTTGCCCAACAACCGACGAAGCCGTGGCGATGAAGCCCCACAGGCCAGCGAGGATACCCGTCTGGAAATCAGGTGCGTACAAAGGCGGGCCCTCGATCGGACCAACCAACTTGATCAGACCGGCGAGAGCGCGCACTGTCGCATCGGTAGCAGCGAAGCCCGCATAGGGGCCCTCGCGGCCGAACCAGCTCGCTTCGAGATAGATCAACGCGGGCCGTCGCTGCCGGATCGAGGCGATATCAATTGGCGGGCAATCTGCCGGATCAACATCACGCCCATCGACCAGAATGTCGCAATCCTCGATCAGTTCCGTCAGCCGCGTGGTCGCATTCGGGTCGGTAGCATCGATGATGACGCTTGATTTGTTGAAGTTCAAGAATGCAAACCACGCGCTGTTGTCGCTGGGCGTGAGCGGCGCGCTGCGGCGAAGCGGATCGCCGGCTTTCGACTCGACCTTTTGAACATCGGCGCCGAAATCCGCAAACATGCGCGCGCAATAGCTGGTCGCAGCCGAGCTACCAATCTCGACGACCCGGAGATGCGATAACACTTCCATCGACTGCTCCTCCTCCAACCACACCGATGCTCAGATAGTCGCCCTAAGAGGCGCCACAAGCTTGTCACCACAAGCGCGGCTCTGCTGCAGCGATACACAGCTGTCTGTACGGCCATGCGAGGCGGCGGCCACGGAACCCAGCGCAGAGCTCTTGATTTAAGTCCGCTCCGAGGTAATGACGACCTTGTATTGCAAGCAACGAGCCGAATACGGCCGTGTCGTTCTACTAGAGCTCCGCAAGTTTGTTCTTCTCGTCTGACAATAGGACGATAGGGGAAGGCTCTTTCTCAAGAAAGAAGAGAAATCGCATGTCGCCCCCCCAAAGCCCGCGAATTACGCCGCTCTGCCACGCGGCCGCCAAGAAGGAGACGTGGAGGCAGCGCGATCATTCTCAATGTATGTCCGAGCTGTAGGCACGATGTTGAACAGTGATAGAACTGGTGCGCTTTTGATTTCCGCCAAGTAGGTGCTGCCGCAGTTGTCAAGCGACGGCAAGCCTGCTGTGTTCGATGAACAACCCTCACCTGATAGGTTGTGGGAAATTTCGCGATCCGTACCTTGGTTGGGCTCACCCGGGTTCTGTCAAGCATATCGGCCTGTGTCGTGCTGATCTCCGCCAGATCTGGACCAATGCACCCGAGATCGAGTTCAGCAATCCGAAGGTGTTCGGTCCGGTAAGCACCGTGCGGAAGGGCCATCCATTTTCGCGATTCCATCTTCTCATCTGCCAAAACGTATACGCTACCACCACCCGGGCGAATAAGTACTACAGCGCGACTCGGCCGACGTCAGCCCGCTCGGCCGTAATTGCAGCGGAATAAACCACTAGCTGCTTTCCATCGGCAGCTACCAAGTTGGATAGGCGTCACCACAGGCGCATCAATCTTGGTGAACGAAGGGCGTCAGCCTTTGTTTCACGGGGCCTCGGGGCACGATCATCGCGCAAGAGACCAATTTCCACTGCATCATTCTCCGTCGACAACGGCGGATGACAAATGTTTGCTGTGGCCCAGAAGCGTCACTTTGCCCTCTACTGCGGTACTAAGGCGTTACGCATTCAAACCACGAGAGCCAGCGCTGGCCAGTCCGATTTTTGGCCGAAGGAAAACGCGACGATCTGGCATCCCGAACTCGTGATGATGATCTGCCAGCTCCAAGCAGGATGCTTCAACCGGCGAGCTCTCGATAAGCTTGGGACGAGCTCGGCCGCAGTACTCTCTCGCTGCCGCCGCATAACAATAGTGAGTTGGACTGATACGACCGAGGGGACAATTGAGATCGACTACAAGCGCGGTCTCTTGTCGAAGCTACGATACTTGAAGGTTATCCACGATTGCTGCACTGGTCCATGTTAGGAGGGCCTCAGCGGCGGTACGCCGATCGCGGAATCAGCCGTGGTCTTTCAGGATCACCGCGTCTTTTGTCGTCGAGACAACCATTGGCCGCTTGCTCCCCTCAAGATTGACCGCACCTTCATACCCCATTCATTTTGCGCGTCAGATCGAGCTGATCGAAGCGCCAAATGCATCTTGGCCAACGTTTGCTTTCCGACGCTGTCGCGATTGCGACAATTCCCACTCACTCAAGTTCGCTTGATTTCAGCCGATTCTCGTCTGGCATGCAGTTTGCAAAACGGCTCGTTGGAAAGAAAATGAAGGAGCGGTCCTTTCTCCGGCAATGCCGGCTCCGGCGTCGCGCGAAGACTTGAGCTAAATGATCCTGTTGAACCATACAACACTCTGTTGCGACAGGCTGGCTTGGTTGCATTTGCGACAGCGACGAATGTGGCCATCGCGCGTGCGTTGGCTGGGTGAAAGTTGCGGGGCCCGCGACGATAGGAATAAATCGCTCTCATCTGCGCCTTAGATGAGGCGGACCCCTGCGGCTGTCACTACACTGCAGAGCGATAGCTGCGCGCAAGATTCGCACATGGGTCGAAGGCCGGCTCTGCCTCAAGCTTAAGGAATTCGGTTATACTCCGGAATGCTTCGTCAGCCCTTGCAACTGTCACGATCTCTTGGGGTCCTGCACCTCGAACGCGGGGTACCATCCGGCGCCGCGCCACCGAAACCAGCCTCCGACTCAATGCTAAACCCGGCCACGTTCAATTTCCCGGTCATCTTTGAAACGGTCACGGGAGCTTGGGTGGAGAATGTCGTTCGCGGCGATCCAGCTCTTGAGCCCTCATTTATCGCTGCCGCCAGGCGGCTAATCGAGCGAGGTGCCGTCGCCATAAGCTCGACCTGCGGCTTCTCCATCCGGCATCAGGCGGCGGTGGCCAAGGCGACGAATGTACCCGTGGTTATGTCAAGTCTGCTCCTGCTGCCCTCGTTGCTGCGGCAGCTGCCGGTATCAGCCAAGATCGCAGTTTTGACCTACGACTCGACGCATGTCGCCGAAGATCTGCTCGGGGTTGATGATCCAGCCGAGCGGGCCAGAATTGTGATCGGCGGCATCGAAGGGGGCAAATTCTGGCATGACGAGCTGAAGCGTCCGCCACCACCGGTCGATGTTGCGGCGATCGAGAAGGACGTCGCTGCCTGCACCGAGCGACTTCGGATCGCGCATCCAGATATCTCGCTCATTCTCTTCGAATGTGCGGCGTTTCCCCTCGTTTCGTCCGCCATCCGTCGTCTCACGAAGTTGCCTGTTTACGACATCACAGACCTTTGCAGACTGACGATGGCGTCCATCGCATGATAACGGCGGCACCAGGCGCGACGAATGCTTCTCAAAGACCGCTCAGCCCAGCATCATTTTGCGGCTGCGCCGCTTCGATAAAGAGCATCGCCGCCATGCAATGGGTTCAGGAGACACCGTGATGCCAGCATTTAATCAACAGGAATATCGCGAACGTACTGCTCGGCTGCGACAGCAAATGGCGGAGCAGGGCATGGAAGCATTGCTCGTCTTCAACGAGGCGAACATTAACTATCTCACCGGCTACGATGGCTACTCCGATTACGTCCCACAACTCGCGCTTGTGAGGCAAGACGAGGAAGATCCGTGGCTGATCTTGCGAGAGATGGATGTCGCATGCGCAACGGCCACATCCTACCTGCCGCACTCGCGCCTACTTAATTATTCCGAGAAATACATCGGTTCGAGCCAGCGGGCGCCATGGCAGCCGATTGGAGATATGATCCGTGAACGCACCAAAACGGGCCATATTGGAGTCGAACTGACGGCAAAAAATTTCGGGGTGAAGGCTCACGCCAACCTGGCCAAAAGCCTGGACCTTTCAAAGAGCATCGATGCCGATGGGATCATTTCCAAGCTGAAGCTTGTGAAGTCTCCTGCTGAGATCGCCTACATGGAGCAAGCCGGAAAGATTGTCGATCGGGCCATGAGGATCGCCAGATTAAGCGTCGCTGCCGGCGCGCGAGAATGCGACGTAGCCGCAGCCATTATGCATGCGTTATGTACGGGCACGCCGGAAGCCCCGGGTCATGCGTCTCGCATTTATCCGACCATGCCGACCGGACGGCCGGCGACTGCTCCGCATCTCAAGTGGACCGATGCAAGCTATGCGATGCATTGTCAGACCAATTTTGAACTAGGAGCCTTTCGCCACCGCTATTGCTGCGCATTGTCCCGGACCGTGTTCTTAGGTGAGCCGTCCGCTCGGTCACGGCACCTGCACCAGGCCACGCTTGACGGCTTTTTGGCTGCCTTCGAAACGATGCGGCCTGGAGTAACATGCGGAGATGTCGACCGAGCGTTCCGACACACCTTTAGTTCTCGTGGCGTACGCAAAGACTCTCGGATCGGCTACTCCCTCGGGAACGATTGGCCTGATGGGGGCGCGAGCTTACAGGATGAGGACGAGACTGTACTTCAACCCAACATGACTTTCCACTTGATCATTGGCATCTGGGAGAAGAACGACGGTTATGTTTTCAGCGAGACTGTACGCGTAGCTCGCAAAGAGGCGAAATCGCTGAGCAGCATGTCTCGCGACCTGCTAGTCAACTGCTGAAACAAGCATCCGTGCACGTCTCCTAACGTCAGCGACGCCCGATATAGATGCTCCAGGGACTACTATACTTGTGCAGCCTTGACCGGACTCCGAATGAACGATGCCATTGTCGACGCGGCGAATAAGCACTTCGCATCAGATTACTTCGAAGCACGTCAACGATTCCGTGACTACGTTAGGAAGGCCGCAGTCGGTGACGCTGCAATCTATCCGTCGCCAGCCCGTGGGCCTCGTGGACGAGAACTCTCAACGGATGTTGCGTGGTTTGGCGACCGACGCGCCCCAAAGGTAGGAATTTTGGTATCGGCTACACATGGCGTCGAAGGATATTGCGGGTCCGCGGCACAGCTCGACTGGTTGGCTGAACGTGGTTACGAGAGGCTCAAATCTGATCAAGCGATGTTGCTGATCCATGCTCTCAATCCTTATGGGTTTGCCTGGGATCGCCGCGTCACGCAAGAAGGCTGTGACCTCAATCGAAATTTCGTCGATTTCACAGCTCCGTTACCTCGCAATGCCGCTTACGACCTACTTGCTGATTGTTTTGTGCCGTGTGAGCTCGACGGACCACTTTTTGCTGCTGCCGAGGCAACAATAGAGGAGTTCCGCAGAACACACGGCGCGATTGCCTTGCGAAAGGCTCGGAGCGGGCAGTACCGACATCCCACCGGAATTTTTTTCGGCGGGTTTGTCCCTACCGTCGCACGACGAACGCTCGAACAAATCGTGTCGGATTACTGTTTGGCATCTCGTGTGCGTGCCTTGATAATCGACTATCACACGGGCCTTGGGCCTTACGGTTATGGTGAGCTGCAATGCGAGAAAGCATCAGGTATCTCAGGATATCAGCATGCACGTGACATCTTCGGCCTTTCAGTCACCTCGCCAGATCTTGGCACCTCATCGGCTATTGTGCTCAATGGCACGCAGGATGACTATTGGCAGCGTCTCCTCGGGGATCGGCACGTCTATGTTTGCCTAGAGTTCGGAACCTACCCTCCGGAGGCAGTCAGATCTGCACTACGTGCTGACCATTGGCTATACAGATATGGTCAAGGCGACATTGAAACACATATCGGATATGAGATTCGACAGCGCCTGCGGCAGCGCTTCTATCCGGAGACCGCCGACTGGAAGGAAATGGTACTATATCGCAGTCGTCAGGTTCAGCGACAGATGCTCGAAGGCTTGCAATTATGAGAGCTCGACTGTTCGCAGAATTGGTGCTCAGCGCAATTCAGGGGTTCTCCACCGGCCGACCACTTCTCCGAGGCGCTGGCGACGCTGCCCGGCAAGGATGCCGGGCTGTTGGCATCCTTCATCCGCGAAGCGCTACATCTACATCTGGGTTTCGCCTCCAAGCACGCCAAGAAGACGGAAAGGAAGGCGTCCTACTGGTGATCGGCGCGACCGCCGCGCACATGCAAAGTCCCGAGGCACACTGCCGGCCGCCGTAGCCTAAGGAGCTCCGGACAGCCAGTGCGACAGCGACCCCGCTTCGTGGCCGCCCCGCCACAGCCGTCCAATCCGGTCCACTACGCAGGTGAGGCGTGCCAGGGCTAGATGCAGACCCTGAACTTGCGGTTCGCCTCATGACCTTTTTGGTGCCGAGCTCGTCCGCGATCAACAACACAATCTCGGGCCGCCATGCCTGCTTCCGCGTCATTGTGATTCCTATCGCGATTAAATCGTCAGATGATCCAGCAGGAAAGGAACCTGACCCGCGTCGGCATCGGAACGGCAGTTAATGGCTGCTGTCTGTCCGCTGCTTCGACTGTACCTTCGAAACGCGATATGACTGCTCTCGGGCGGCGCCGCTCGCAATTCCTGCTGCATAGGCTACCTTCGCGTCGCACGCAATTCGCTGCAAACCAGCGAGCACGCCCTGATTGACCTTTTCCTTCGTTCGTCTGAAACTGACTTCAGGAAATTCGCTGAGAATCTGCGCGCGCGCGATAGCCCTCTCCTCACATTGATGCGAATCAACAATCTCATGAAGCAGCCTGTGATCAAGAGCCCATGACAATGGGATGGCCTCGCACCCATAAATGATATCGGACATAGCCGCTCGACCGACGAACGTCTCGATCAAGTACGCGCCAATTACACAGGCGTTACCGTGCTTCAATTCCCACATCAGCAGCTTGGTTCCTGCCGAGCCCAAGCGCCAATCACAGGATAGCGCGATTCCGAGACCGGTACCTATTGCGTATCCCCCAATTGCAGCAACGCTCGGCTTCGTTACTTTCAATATTGAAGAATAAAGAGCAATTACCCTGTCAATGGACGCATCGGCCAAAGCGTATCCAGACAGCTCGGCCAGCTCTTTGAGATCACCCCCAGCGCAAAATGATCGATCCTTTCCGCCTGTAAGAACCAAAGCGCGAATCGCAGGAGTATCCTCTACTTCCTGGCAAATGGAACGAATAGATTTCTCCAGTTCCAGATTCATTGGGTTGTGAGTGCTGGGATGATTGAAGCGCGCGACCAGTACTGCGCCTCGGGTCTCCGTTTCGAGAATCGCCATAATGTGTCCAATCAGTCTTTAGCATCCGAGTGGGTCGACTAGCCTTGACCGCATTCATGCATGTACATGCTGACAAGATCGGAAGGCGTCCTCCGGACCAGGGTACATCACGCAAACGGTCGTCCTGCCTTCTAGAATAGGGCAGAACGCTTGCAATCCATCCTGCCAATTCTGGTAATCGAGAGTCGCTTGTTTGGCTCAACCGCTTAGTCATTTCGTACGCATCGGGCGACGGTTTCCGGCCAGTTTTTGGCGAAAAGCTGATCCCGCTTAAGCGGCGTGAGCGACGGTCTGAGGCTGTCGATTCCAAGGCAGCAAGTTTGTGAATGCGGTTGGCATGATAATCCGGCAGGTCCTTGAGCCGTGAACCGCCAGCGCCGCAGGTAGCGGGCTCGCTCAACAGCGAACGGAGCATCGCAGTGCTGATTATAGGCGAGCTATGCAGGATTTTGGGTGACGAGGTGATCAGGCGGCGTGGTTTGCCGGCATGTGAATGACTTCGATGCCGTCGTTGAATCTGACACCTGCAATCACCTTCGGCAACTGATTTGTCCCTTTGAGCCGCCGCCAGTTTTTGACGCCGCGATCACCAGCTTGAACACCATCAGCCTGGCGGTCGTTGACGACAGTGATCCTTTCGTCCGCACCGTTCTGTGCCGCACGGTCGCGAACACGCTTTCGATGGGGGTGGTAACCGGTATGAGATGTCTCGGTGCCAACGTTCTGCCGCGGTGTCCTACACCGTGGCGTATGGTGCGACCATCGGGATAGAGGCACCGGGAGCACAAAGGTGCGGGCAGGCCGATACACACGATGAGCCGAGAGCTCGAGTTAGTAGCTGGCTGCCTCTGCGACTCGCCCGGTTGCGCCGAGAGCGCGAATCCGTAGTTGTCGTGTCGCCCGCAGCTCCCGTCATGTGTCAGGCAGGAGGTGCAAATGCGACGGGTGACTGGCATCGAATGTCCATCTCATCCGTCGTGCGCAAGTGATCCCAATGCTCGGCAGGGAAGTCGTAGAAGGCCAGCAACGCGTCGCGATCCCTGACCAGACATTCGACCGCCCGGCAGTACTTGGCGCGGTATTTCTCGGCGAAGACGTCGATCGCCGCCTCGGCGGCCGCCCGGTTCGGCCCCAGTAGACTTCGCGCAGGTCCTTCTTCATGTTGGCCTGCACCGAGAGCGGGACCTTGTCCAGGACGTTCACGGTCTTGTGCACCCGGCAGCGCTGGTGCCGGGTGCCGGGAAAGACCTCGTCAAGCGCCTTACAGAAACCGAACGCGCCGTCGCCGACGGCAATTTCCGAGGCGATTTGCAACCCGCGCTGCTTCACGTCGATCAGGAGCTCACGCCAGCTCTGCGTGTTCTCCCGGACGCCGACCTGAAAGCCAATCAGCTCCTTCTTGCCTTCCGGCGTCGCGCCGATCAGCACCAGCATGCATTCGCCGTGGTCTTCCATGCGCGCCTGCAGGAAGACGCCATCGGCCCACACATACACATAGCGGCGCGCCGACAGATCGCGTTTTTGCCAGCGCTCATACTCGCCCTGCCACTCGGCCGTCAGCCGGGAGATCACCGCCGGCGACAGGTTCGGCGCGTCCTTCCCAGCAAGGCCGTCAGCGCCTCCTGGAAATCGCGGTCGAGATGCCGCATAGGTACAGCACCGGCAACAGCGCATCCAGGCTCCTGGTGCGCCGCGCCCACAGTGGCAGGATCGCCGAGCTGAAGCGGATCCGCTCGCCGTCACCGGCCGCCCCGCGGCCCCGAATCTTCGCCCGCGCGACCTCGACCGGGCCGATCCCGGTCGCAATCGTTTGCGCCGGGCCGTAACCATGCCGCACGACACGGGCGCGCCCGTTGGCAAGCTATCCTTCACCGTGGCAAGAAACGTCTCGACTTCGATCTCCACCGCCTGCGCCAGAAGCTGCCCGCGCACCAGCGCGCAGAACATGGTCAGTGGATCATCGACATCATCGGGCTGACGAAGGGCAACAATATTGCTAGTCTCGTTCATGGCGTATCGCTCTCCTTGAGAGGTTCTGCAGGCTCGACACCCGCCTCGATACGCCGTCATCACCCACTTTCCGGCATAGCTCATTATAGGCAGCTTGGGTACGCAGCAGGTCTCGAACATGGCGAGCGAGCTCCCCGACGGAGGGCGGCAAGCAGGCCTTCCAAGATTAGGTGGTCAACAAGACCATCATCGTATCACCGTCATCCACTACATGACCGTGTAACATGATCTACGTCGGAACAAAATCGGCGTAGGCGTTCGCCTGCATCAGCGCGGCATGGCCCGCCAGATGCTGCTCCGGATGCGCACCGCCACGATCAGGTGAGTAGAAGGACAGGACGTCCGCCAGATCTAGCCGGAGACCGGTCGTCGCGCACGTAGGTCCAGCGCCAGCCCGTCCGGGTCTTATCCTTGGGTCCAGCACATTGCTGTCAGCCGCATGGATGCGCTCGGCGACGAAGACATGGCTCCGGATTGCGTCGATCAGCGGCATCGTGGTTGTCGCTGCGGCGCCTTACGTAGGCCGCGAGCGTCGACACATCGAGGTCGATGCCTTCGCGCTGATGGTCGGTCGCTCTGACGATTGAGCGGCAAGTGCACGCCGTACTTGGCGAACCAGACGAGCCTAGGCGCGGGTAGAGCGTGCCGAGAAGGTCGTGCTGCTGGGGCAATAGTTTGGGAAACTCACATATCGCCCTGGCATGGGCATACCGGGTGGCCATGGCGGGCTACAAGGGCTGCTTTACTACGGCGGTCGATTTTATGCTACAGTTGTCGCGAGCCGGGGCCGCCCGAAGGAGTACTTCAATCGCGCGGTGATGCCGCCAAAGCTGACGGATATCGACGAGATCGGGTACCTGCCGTTCGAGCGTGAGGAAGCCAATCTGTTCTTCATCAACTTAGTCGCCAACGAGCGCGGCTCGATCGTGCTTACCAGCAATCTGCCGTTCACGCAGCGGGCGTTCGCCAACGACCAGAGTTGAGTGATCGCCATGAACGATCGCCGGCTGAAGCATGGCCGCGTCGTCCAGGTCAGCGGCGAAAGCTATCGCCTGCGCGACAAATGCGAGGCCAGTCAGGCAGCCAGGAGGGTTGTCGAAGGCAAATAGAATGTTGCCCTGGCCGGCCGCTACGGGCTCCGCCCTCCCCGGGCCAGGTGGGTCAGATTTGCTCCGGACACTTCAGCAAAGGTAGGGCAGATTTATGTCGGCGTTGACATTGAACTTCTTACCGGTGTCGATATGTCGGCTGCCTAACACTACTTTGGCAGATTGTCGGATTCCTCTGAATTTTTAGGATTCCCGAATCGATTTTTCAATGATTCATGGGTGGTCGGCTCTTGGAGGGCTGACCAT